>JBCDHF010000231.1:0-7545 GCA_038750375.1 Cyanobacteria bacterium P01_H01_bin.15 | reverse complement strand
GCCGGCCAAAAAATCTGGGGCTATACCATCGCAAACGACGTGACGGCCAGAGATTTGCAAAAAAAGGACGGGCAATGGACTCGCGCCAAGGGTTTTGATAGCTTTTGTCCTTTAGGACCCTGGATTGTAAATGAATTAAGCCCTGGGGCCAAAATTCAGACTTATCTAAATGACGATGAAACGCCCAGACAATCAGCGCTTCTAGACGAGATGGTGTTCGGTCCAGAAGCGCTGGTTTCATTTATTTCCCAGATCATGACCCTCGTCCGCGGAGACATTATTCTCACAGGGACGCCAGAAGGGATCGGCCCGATGCAAGAAGGCGATCGCGTTCGGGTAGAGATTGAAGGTATCGGTAGCTTAGAAAATTTTGTTCAAGGTGCCGAAGATAGCTAAGTGGTATGACAGCCGTCGCCTTTACTAGATGGAGGCTACGTGCCAGAACGCCCTAGAATTAGGGCATCTCAAACTCAGACGTGTCCTAAGCGATCTGGCGAAAGCTTTAACACTAAGTTTTAGCTACGGAACCTGATTATTGACTGTCTCAGAAAGAACTGGTAGGTCAGCATAGTTGCCGCGGATACTTTCAACGATGCCAAAAACGCAAGCGGCCAAGGAGCCGAGGAAGACCAGATTGTAGAGTGTTTCAGTGATTAAAGTCGCGCCAAAGCTCTGGGCGACAAAGCTCATAATCAAGCCAATTACGAATAGCAGGACATCGATCAGAATTGCTTGCATCGTATTGAAGCGTATGAAGCGGCTGATATTGGGGTTATTAATAACAGCAGCGTAGAGCGCGATAAAAACAATAAAACCCGCAAAGGGAATACTGCCGTAGACGATGGCAATTGGAATAACCGGAATTTCAATGATTTGGAGAACGGGAAACTGCCGCAACAAGAATTGACCAAAGGGCAGTGCGTAGTAGAGAGGAATCAGGTAAACCAAGGCGCTGAACAGCCGGTCCTTGATATCGAGTTCACTATTCATAACTGACGAGAAGATGCAGGGTCTTTTTGACCGTGATTATGACGCATATTCTCACCCTAATGCAGTCAGGAGAACCGGCCAAGCGTTTGTCTCACCTATAAATAGTTGCATTGGAGCCGACGCTAAACAAATTAGCGAAAGAACTAATAACGCAGCAGATTGTAGGCAGATTCAGAAATGGCGGGAATTTCCGCGTAGCGACCTCGGGCCGATTGAACGATCGCAAAAATACTGGCGGCTGCCACTAGAACAAAGAGGGCAGTCACGATCAGAAGCGAAAATAGGGCGGAAAATCCACCTGCTTGACCTAGGCCGATGGGCTGGATAAAGGCCTGTTGAAGAATTCCGAGGAGTTGCAGGACGGTAATAACCAGCGAAGTCCCAATGCCCAACATGATGGCTTGCAACACATTAAAGCGGACTAAATGAGAGATTTTGGGATTTCTAACGACCCCGACAAACAGTCCAAAAAAAATGGCGATATCGAGAATGCTGAACCCCATAATGCTAAACGCACTAGCCAGCCCCGCTTTAAAGGTATAGATTGCAATGAATGGGGAAAACAAAACGTAAATAGGCGGCACTAGACCGTAGAGTAGTCCGCCGAGGGGCACGATTTCGAGCAAGGGCAACAAGTAGGCTAGACAGGCCCAAACACGATCTTGAGGGGAGGAACGGCCACGCCACACCATAAGTTTTTCCGTCTCTGCAAACGTTTTCTAAATTATAGGGTTCCAGCCCCAAAATCTTCGTTTACTCGATGATGTCTATTTTCGAGCAATCTCAAGCTTCAAACTCCTTCAAAAATCTCCGATCGCAAACCCGCATCGATAACGACCTAAGTCATAATGCCGGATAGTTTCAAAGAAATTTCTTTTAGCTTGAGACCATTTAATTATGAGCATTTTTAAATCTTTAGCCTTGGTCGCCATCTTCGGGTTACCCCTGAGCGCCACTAGTTTTGTGATGCCAATCCAGGCGGCAGAGGTCAAGCAAAGTCAGGAATCGTTGCTGCCGTTTGATACCAACCAATACTACGTGCGAGTTTATCAGTCGAGCGGCGCGATTTTGATGAACGTTTACGATAAAATCAAATCCATCCTCATTTACGATGCCGTCCCCGCCAAAAAATAGGTGATCCAGAATGGTTGGGCTATCAAGCAGTTCAGGACCAGGCGGAAGCTTATGCCCGTTATAATCCTGCCGGTAATACCGAACTGGAGCTGATCGACGAGCAAGGCAAAATTTTATTTACCAGTGCAGGCTTCAATCCCGCTGGCACGGAGTACACCATCGAAACGCGCTTAGCCGCAGCAGAAGGGGCGCAAGGACAAGAGGTAACCGTCCCCCCCCGGTACAACTTTGCCCATTAATTTTGACGGAAACCCTGAAAACTGGAGATATCAAAACTGACGATCGCTTTTCAGGAACCTTGGAAGATGATTTAAATGTTGATGGCATGGTCGTTGCCCCCAGAGGCGCCACGGTTTACGGTCGAGTGGTCAATGCCGATCGCGCGAGCCGGATTGCCGGAAAAGCTCGGCTCAGCTTGGAGCTCACGGAAATCAGCATTAATGGTCAACTTCAGCGCATTATTACAAGCGAACTCGACTCGGAGGGAGATCGCTCTGGAACCCTCGGTCGCACAGCCACTGGGGCGGCGATTGGTGCCATTGTTGATGGCGGTGATGGTGCGGCAACGGGGGCTGCAATCGCTGGGGGACTGTCTGTTATTAGTGCCGGTGATCAAATCGAAGTCCCGGCTAATTCGGTTCTCTCTTTCACGATGGTTGATGCCTTGACTGTAGAAGTTACGCCTCAATAGTGAATTAGGTATTTTCTGGAATTCAAGATCGTTCAGGGTTATTGCTCTGGGCGATCTGGGTTAAGCTGCTGACGGCTGAGACCACTGAGTCCGGCTCTAAATTGGGCAGCGAGAGATGTTGCGAAATAGGGCTAAAAGTCTGAACCATTGAACGTTTGTATGCCGGATCGTAGTGAGAACGCAAAATATCTTCGACAAACTCAAACCAATCTCCTGAGTCAATCCAATCGGCCCATTCCGCCAGTTTTTGTTTCCCATGCCGTTCTTTGAGCGCGCTCAGTTTTGTTTTTAGTAATGTTGGGTTTTCAACTAAATGGGGATATTTTCGAAGTAGCCAGTCCACCCGCTCTTTAAGCGGAACCTCGATCTCAACATGATGAGCGCCCTTGAGGTGTTGCCAAAGATCGGGCGGTATGTGGACTTGCCCGATCTTGTTACTTTCTGACTCGACCCAGACTGGACGGGTCGGCGTAAACATTTTGAGATGGGCGAGTATCTTCGACTCAAACCATTTTTGACTGGGTTGAGGCGTTAACCCGTCTGCCCAGACCTGCCCCAACAAAGAACCGCGATGATTTGCGATCGCTTCTAAATCTAGTACCTGCTCGCCCGCCTCAGCCAGTTGCTCTAATAAGTAAGTCTTACCTGAACCAGTTAAGCCTCCAATAAGCAGCCAGGTAAATTCGTTAGGCAGATATTCTAGCGACTCTCGCACATGCTGACGGTAGGTTTTATAGCCCCCCTCGAGCAAGGTTGCCGGCCACCCGATTTGGGTGAGAATTAACGCCAAACTGTTTGAGCGCTGCCCCCCTCGCCAGCAGTAAATCAATGGACGATAGGTTTTAGGCTTGTTGGCAAAGTGCTTGCTCAGGTGCGCTCCAATATTTTTTGAGACAATTGCCGCCCCTTGCTTGCGCGCCTCAAAAGGGGACACTTGTTTATAGGTGGTCCCGACTAAAGCCCGCTCTGAATCATTTAGGACGGGTAAGTTAATGGCACCGGGAAGATGATCCTCGGCAAACTCCCCGGGGGAGCGCACATCGATGATTTCAGAGAACGTCTCTGTCCAGGGGGCAGCATGAAATTGAGGAACGAGTGGCACAGCGTTTTAAATCGCCGCCCTTTAAATCACGGCGGCACTTTTGGTTAAACGGACAGTGTAGTCGTCATTCCGTTCCGCGACGGGCAGCGCGTCCAAGGAAAGCGGTGAGCCGTCTGGCGACTCCAAAACAAAGCCCCCGTCCGCCAGCATCGCTAAATCTTGGCGAGCGGCTTGTCCTGCTGTGGTGAGGTAGTCGCCGACAAAGATGGAGTTAGCGGCATACAAACCCAGAGGCTGTAGCGATCGCAAATGCACTTCCCGTCCTCCTGCGATGCGAATTTCCTGGGAGGGTAACAGGAAGCGGTATAGAGCCAGAATTTTCAGACAACGCCGGGGATTTAAATTGTGCCGCGTTTGCAGCGGCGTGCCTTCAATGGGGATTAAAAAGTTGACCGGAACGCTATCGATCGCCAACTCTCGCAAAGACATCGCCATATCAATCACATCATCATCTGATTCACCCAAACCCACAATGCCGCCAGCACAGGTTGAAAGCCCTGCCGCTTTGACGTTATTGATGGTCTCCACCCGATCTCGATAGGTATGGGTTGTGCAAATATCGCTATGAAATGCTTCTGAGGTATTGAGATTGTGGTTGACCCGATCTACGCCCGCTGCAGCCAGTCGCTGCGCCTGCTCTTCGTTGAGCAAGCCTAAACAAGCACAAATTTTGAGATCGCAGTGTGCTTTGACGGTTTCGACAGCGGTCAAGATCCGATCAAAGATCTGTTCATTTGGAGACCGCCCCGAAATCACCATACAAAACGTCGCCGCTTTAAGCTCTTGGGCTCGGTGAGCGGCCCGCAGAATTTTTTCTTGGGTAATTAGCGGATATTTTTCAATCTCTGCAGTTGAAATTTTGGACTGCGAACAATAGTGGCAGTCTTCAGGACACAAGCCACTTTGCGCATTCAGCAGCCAATGTAGACGGACTCGATTACCCCAGTAGTGATGGCGGACACGATAAGCCGCAGCCAGCAAGGCCAAGACTTCCGTATCTTGCGATCGCAAAACTAGCCGAGCCTGCTCTCGCGTCAGAACCTTACCCGTTAGCGCTAATTCCGCCCATTGCCCCCAATCCACAGCCTGCAGCATGAAATGTCCTCTTCAATTTGCGCCCCCACACTAGCACTTCCGCAAAAGGCGCCAACACAGCTTCTGTAATTCTTTACAGCCCTCAAATCATCGCTTTGAGCATGGTTAAGTTGGGGCTATATTGCCAGCCAGACTTAGCAAGGATTCAGGGCACATAGAGACACCCACATCAGCAGGGAGCAATGCTCAGAAATGCCCGTCGGCATTGTTAACGAATTCCACAAAAAATTACCCAATTCGAACAAATATTACAAACAGTATCCTCGGATACCAATGGTCTGTTGCTCAAGTTAGGGTGTTTATAGATACAGAGGAAGTCGAACCTTCCAAATAAATCCAGAGTCTTGAAGCCTGTATCTCCTGCTTCAATCTCATCGGAAGACTGACCAGTCATGGTCCTCAGTACCTCTTAGAAGTTCCAGCATCTTTACTGCTGTCACCCAAGCGAGATTGTTCAAGGCTTCGCAAGCTTAGCGTCTGGATTGACAGTTGGTATTAAGAGTCTGCTCTGAACTTAAGTGCCATCTGAATCGATGGCGGTATGAGCGAAATTATAAGTGTCTACCTAAAGTCAGTCATGGTTTGTCCAATTTGTAATGACCGGAATTGACGGTCGCTTGTCCAAGTATTAGGAGTTCAAATCGTTTGAGTATCTTTTAGCCCGCCACCGTTGGCGGGCAAATTTGTTTTTGGGACCGCGGCTTTACCAGACTGGAAAGCCACCAACCCTGACTAGCGGTTTTCATTAAACTAAAGTGAATTTCTTTTGCTGAGCCTCTTGCCAAATTTGCAACCAGAGGTGTTCAACAGTTTGGGGGAGCTCCGCCAAGAACGTTCCTTCACTAGTTCTGTGGCAAGACTCTAACCAAATACCTCGCAAGCTCACTTCGACGGCTTGCCTATCACATTGACCAAAAAGAATGCTCCGACCCAGCGCCGATGTACTCAGCTGCCGAAACTCCCACAGATATCTAGATGAGCGGGGTAGTGGAAACGATGCCCAAATACATTCCGACTGAAAAGATTCGCCTATCCGAACTTTGAATCGTACCTGCTCCGCCATCCACTGCTCCAAGGACTGATGCTCAAGATAGTTCAATTGAACGCCCGCTTGGGTATAGATAAACCGCAACATACCAATTAGACCTCATTCGCCACACTAAACGTACATTCAGGCAAGAGTTCTGCACCGCTCTATGCCCAAGCTGTTTGAACTTCACAAAATTGTCAACTTCAAAACGCCTTGGATTGCGATCGCAAAAAATGCCAAAGAAAAGTGAAATATTCTGAGTATTGGACAGTTGAGCCGTTTCCCGACCTCATGAGACCTTATGAGACTTGCAAGCAAGGTCTAATTCAGTAGTCCCAGAGGTAGAGAATGTTCTTGGTTTATCAAGCGTAAAAGAAGATTCACCTTAAATGTACTGATTTTCGCAAAAAGTCAGAAATAAATCGTACGGAGCTTTGGCGCATATACGGGCATTGGCGACTCTATCTTGCTGCCTATTCCAGACTAGATATCTGTCTTGCCGAGAAATCGGTACTTAGACTTTTGCTGAGAAGAGACAACTTCTAAATCATCTTGTTAAGCAACCGGTCCCAATCAGAGAAAGTTGCGCCACGATCAGAACAGTTGAGAGCAAGTTGGAGTCCTGGCATATGTCCGAGTAACGTGGCACCTGAATTTCACAAAGAAATTAGCCGATTTGTAAAATTCTGCAAAGTAAGGCACTACTAAGGGGGGAGAAAATCTTAAATTAATCTTAAGTTCTCTTGGTAGGGGCATTTCTCACTGAGCCTTATCTTGATGAAGGGGAAACATTATGACACCGACAATGCTGCGCCAGCTTTGGCGCTTAATTGAAGCGACTCAAACTCAGATTTTGCTGTCTATGGATGATTCAGAACTAGTCCAATGTCTGTTGAACCAGCTCAGCCATGGCTCAGCGTTTGATTCCTCCCAGACTGAGGTTTACGGTCGCTATATCCATACCAAGCTGCCATTAATCCGTGATTTAGCCCAGCAGCGAGCTTAACGAGAAGACTTACTTCCTTATTTTTTCAAAATTATTTATTTTTTATCTACACATCTCAGTATTTAGATCTTTGCGAGCTCTATGCTTGCATCACACACTTTCTAGACAATTTTTGAGTTGAGAGCGAGGCGGTAGTCTGTTGCTCATTCTTGGAGCGCCATTCCTCTGTCGGTCTTCGCGGCATTGCTAGAGCCCGTTAATTTGTTAATGGCTTGGCGAAAATTCTGTTTGGCAGTCGATTCGTAGATTAATCCTTCGGTGAATGTTGCCATCGCGACGAATACGGCAGAAGAAAAAGTATCATCTCCTTCGCCTGCTCGCTTAGGACATTTCTGACTTGGCGTTGCCTATTCTAAGAGCGCTCTGGCATACACCCCCCCTGACCAGGGTGGTGATTGCTATGAAATTCCGGGCTGAGAGTTGGCTCTATTGGAGGGGTGTCTCTCTTGTCCCCACATTCGTGCAGAAAGGCTTGCGACCTTTATACTCATTTGAAG
>JBCDHF010000230.1:0-7572 GCA_038750375.1 Cyanobacteria bacterium P01_H01_bin.15 | reverse complement strand
TTTCCCAACCTGCCGTGGCCCATCACTGCCGGGCAGAATGCGGCTCTGATCAGATTCAGTTTACGCCGGGGCAAGATATCACCGTCGAAATTTTGAACCGCTCGCCTTACAGCCTCAGCTTTAGCCAGATGGCCTATATGAATCCTCAAACGGTTGCTGCCTTTGGCGGATTTGTGCGGATGGCATTTGGCGCGGGCACGGTGCCCAATGTGGAAGTGTATATTTGGGGTGAGAGCGACGAACCGCTCACATTTACCCTGGCGCGACCGACCCAGGGCATTTTACGAATCGATGTAACAGCGGCTCCCTATGGGCCGGGCGATCGCACGGTTTCTGTCAAAGACGATGGCCGGGTCTTAATTTATTAGACAGCCTGTTGAAGACTTACCCCCCTCTCTTTTCGCCGATGCTCTTGTAAGTCTTCAAACTTAGGTCTTTAAACTAGGGCTCGGCAATACGCCCTTTCTTTAAGCACCTTTGGAAAAGGCAGCCCTAAGGCTGTATGCCCCCAGAGGATTGTCCTTTTTAGAGAGGTGCTGCCGTGGCGTTGATGCAAGGCTTAAGGCCCAGATCCGTTAACCGTGAGGATTTATCTAAAGTTATTCAAAGACATTTGACTGCTTCACCTTAATGGTTTCACAACTGCTGCTAACCAGGACGTTGACACTCTTGGGTAGGCCTATGAGCGCTTTCTATTCGAGTCAGCCAACCAAAGAGCTGTTCTTTGACGAACGGCGCGACCCCTTACCAGGACTAACCTTAGCGGAAGTCACTAAGTTGACTTATACCGTCGACTGCAATAGTAAGTCTATAAGACGGATTTTGAACATCAGCAAACATTATGGAATATGAGCAAGTCAAGCATGTATTGAAATCTTCCGCCGTTATTAGGGTGCTGCGTAGCTCTAATGCCGCGTTGATCCTGAGCTTTTTGCATCAGCAATTTAAGCAAGATCAGCGCGTTTCCATGACTCAGGTTGACCTAGAGGATAAGTTAGGAGACTATCTCGATCTTTTGCAAGAGATTTATCCTGGTGAACACCCGCGATCACCCAAAGACTATTTGACAGAATGGTGCGAAAACCAACTGCTCAGAAAAACCTTTGACGGCAGTGATGATGCCGTGGTGACCCTAACCCCAGAGGCAGAGAAAGTGATCGCTTGGCTAGAGGATCTGCAAAGCAAAGATGAGTTTATCGGGGCAGAATCTCGCTTTCTGCAAATCTTTGACCTCTTAAAAGAAATTCAAGACCGCAGCACCGCCGATGTGGAAACTCGAATTCAGCAACTAGAGCAGGATCGCGATCGCCTCCAGCAAGAAATTGATCATATTCGCCAGACGGGTGATGTTGCACCCTATAGCCCCACACAATTGCAAGAGCGATTTTTGCTGGCGAATCAAGTCACCCGGCAGTTGATTGCTGACTTTAGAGACATTGAGCAAAACTTCCGCAATCTCACCCGCAAGGTACAAGCGGCTCAGTTTGAAAAGGATAGTCGCAAAGGCATGGTTGTTGGTCGGGTTTTGGATGCTGACCAGGAATTAAAAGACTCTGATCAGGGGCGGAGTTTCTATGCTTTCTGGAATTTCCTGATGTCAGATCGAAAACGGCAGGCTCTCAAGTCGATGATTCAGACCGTTTATCAGCTCGAAGACTTGCAGCCTTTGACGCAAGAGTATCGCCTGTTGCGCCGCATTGAGCGGAGTTTGCTGGATGCAGGTGAATATATTGTGCAGTCCAATCATCGCCTGACCGAAAAGTTGCGTCAGATGTTGGATGAACGCAACCGGCAAGAAAATCGCCGCGTTGCCGACCTGATTACTGAAGTGCAGCGCTTGGCATTACAGCAGGCCCAGGATGCGCCGACTACTCCCAACTTTTGGACCTTAGCTGGGGATGCCAACCTTCAATTGGTGATGGCCCGTCCCCTCCATCCCTTAGAGGCATCCGCAACCCCCACCTTTTCGCTGGATTTCAGCGATTTGCCGGATGTTACCTTAGACGCAGAAATCGCTGAGATCTATCATCAGTTTTATGTGGATGAAGATATGCTGGCACGGCGCATTGCCCAAACCTTAGAAACCTGTTCGGCTATTCCGCTGGCCCACCTGATTAAGCTCTATCCGGTCACCCAAGGTTTACCAGAAATTGTCGCCTATGTGGCGATCGCCCATCAATTTGATCGCCATACCATCGATTCCCAAGCCACTGACTCCATTGTTATTCCCAGCCTAGACGCTGAAACTCAGCTGCAGCTCACCCTACCCCAAATTACCTTTCGTCGCTGATTAACCGATGACGCCCCCCAAATCCCTTTCCTCGGCCCCCCTACCCTACGCGCCAGTGGTACTCAAACTGCTGCGTGGTGTGATGTATAGCGATGACCCCCATTGGGAACGGCTGCAAAGTTACTTGACCCCCATCAAGGACTACTTCGGCAAAATTGGCTTGCAGGTCCAGCACTATGAAACCGAGGGGTTTGCCTATTTAGACCAGCCTGACCCTGAGCCCGATGATTCCACCGAGCCCCTGCCGCGTCTGATCGTGCGGCGACAGTTGAGTTTTAAGGTGACCGTACTCTGCATACTGCTGCGGGAGGAATTGCGGCGCTTTGATGCCAGTGATGCCACTGGGCGGCTGGTAGTGAATGTTGAAAAACTCAGAGATTTGGTTCAACCCTACCTACCCGCCGGGAATAACGAAGAAAAATTTCGGCGAGAAGTCGATGGACTAATCAAACAAGCGATTGAATTGGGCTTTTTGAAACGCCTGTCTGGAAACCATGAAAATTATGAAGTGCGCCCGATTTTGAAAGCTAAAATTGATGCGGACATGCTCGAACGCTTGAAACAAAAGCTAGAAGCGGATGCTACCCAAGTCCACTGATCCGAACCTAAAACCGGCAGGCTTTTGCCTGCAACGGTTTGAAGCCTTGAACTGGGGAACATTTGACCAGCGCCCTTGGGTGATTGATCTGCAAGGCAATATTGCCCTCCTGACCGGATTAAATGGGTCAGGTAAGTCCACGTTGGTGGATGGCTTACTGACATTGTTGGTGCCGAACCGCCGTCGCAGCTACAATCAAGCATCCAGCAGCTCTCGCAAAAAGGAGCGAAACGAAAAAAGCTATGTACAGGGGGCCTATGGCCGCATTCGATCCAATGAGTCCTATGGCTCGAAGCCCCAATTACTCCGGGATAACCGCGAGAAATCGACCCTTTCGGTATTGTTGGCCTATTTTAACGATCGCACTAGCCAGCAGGACATTACGCTAGCGCAGGTGCTATGGATACAAGAGGGCTTGGTCCGGAAGTTCTTCATTATTGCCAACGAGGCCCTGTCCATCGCCGATCACTTTACCCAATTCCAACAGATTTCTGATCTGAAAAAGCGGCTCAAGGCTAGCGGCGCTGAAATCTTTGAGGAATTCGTGAAATATAGTCAAAAGTTTCGTAAATGTCTAGGCTTGCAGTCTGAAAAGGCCCTGGACTTGTTTAATCAAACCGTCAGCATCAAAGAAATTGGTGGGCTCAACGACTTTGTGCGCAATCACATGCTAGAGAAAGCGGATGTCCAAACCAAGATTCGTGAGCTGCAAGAGGGCTACGAAAATCTAACGGTTTCTCATACTGCAATTCAAAATGCGCGCAAACAACTCGAAACATTGGTGCCGTTAGCAGAGGAGGCTGAAAAATTCAAAAAGCTGGAGAATAATGTTGCGACTTTAGCCAGACTGCAAAAGATTGCTCCGGCCTTTTTTGCCGGCAAGAAGCTCGCCCTATTAACGCAAGCTTTGCAAGAGATTGAGCAGAAGCTGACGCAAGCTCAACATCAGCGCGTCGAAATTGACCGCAAGCTCGGGGAGTTGCGCCAACAGGAAAAAGATTTAGAGTTTGCCATCAAACAAGATGCTGTTGGGCAGCAGTTACAGATATTGGTACGAGAGATCGAGCAGTGCCAGCAGACGGTGGAAGGCAAAAAACGCCAGACCGCAACCTACAATGACCTGGCTCGCCGTCTGGGGTTGGCAGAATACAGCGATCGCGACACCTTTTACTCTGCCAAGCGTAAAGGCGATGATCTCAAGCAGGAAATTGATGCCGCCTTACAAACCTTAGAAGACCAGCGAGACGAGCAAAAACTGCGCTACGCCGACTTGCAAAAGCAAGAGATTCAGCTAGATGATGAGCTAACTTCCCTACGCAGCCGCAAAAGCCAAATCCCCAAGCGCAATCTCGACATTCGCGATCGCTTGGCCCGTGATTTAGATCTGGAGGGTACCGAGCTGCCGTTTATTGGCGAATTGCTGCAAGTGCGGCCAGAAGCACAAGCCTGGGAAGGAGCAATCGAGAGGCTACTGCGCGGGTTTGGCCTCTGTATTCTGGTGCCTGAAGCCTATTACCAGGCGGTGAATCGCTATGTCAATCAGACTCATTTACAAGGGCGACTGGTTTACTATCGCGTCACTGCCCATGCGCCTAACCCCACCCAACGCGCCTTTGACCCTCAGCAGGTGCCCTATCGGCTAGCCATCAAGCAAGAGAATGCCGAGTTTGCGCAGTGGCTGCGGCAGCAGTTGACCCGCCAGTTTAACTATGTTTGCTGTGACACCTTAGAGCAGTTCCAGCACGAGACTCGGGCCATTACCACCAGTGGCCTGATTCGGCACGGCGGGGAGCGCCATGAAAAGGACGACCGCTCCAAAATTGGCGATCGCAGCCAATACATTTTGGGTTGGGACAATGCTAGCAAGATCAAAGCTCTAGAAGCCGACTTGCGAGATATTCAGCAGCAGCTCGCGCACATCAACCAAAAAATCCAGCGGATTGAACGTCAGCGCAGCCAGCGATCGCAGCAAGCTGCTTGGCTCCAGGATTTCATGAAGTTTGCCGATTTTGCTGACATTGACTGGCGATCGAGTGAACAACAACGTCTTGCCCTGCAAGAACAAAAGGAACAGCTAGAAGCCAGTTCCGATCAGCTCAAACAACTCAAAGCCCAATTACAAGTTGCTCAAGGCAACATCGCTCAGGCGGAACAGCAGCGAGAGCGTTTAATTCGAGAGATTCAGACCCTGGAAAATCGACAGCAGCAGGCCCAAAGCGAGCAACGTCAGTGTAAAAAAACGCTGGAATCGGCAACCGCTGCCGACGTCGCCGCTTTTGAGAAACGGTTAGCTGTCAAGTTGCGCCAATATGCCCTGGTGCTGGACAGCATCGGTCAGGATAAAAGTAATTTGCACAATTACCTACAAGAGCAGCGCCGCAAAACAGAAAAACAGCAGAGTGACTCCCAAAGTTCACTGCAGATGCGGATGCTGAATTTCAAAAACGCGTTTCCTGAAGTCACTTTAGAGCTAGGTCAAACTCTTAAGTATTTAGATGAATACCTCAAGCTCAAGGTCCAAATTGAGCAAGATGATTTACCTTGCCATGAAAAGCGCTTTAAGCAACTCATGAATGAGAAGGTGATTATCGCCATCTCGATGTTTAAAAGTGCCTTGGAAAAACAGGAGGAAGAAATTCAGCAGGCGATTGAAGAGCTGAATGAATCCCTACAAAAAATCGACTACACTGAATCCACTTATATCAAACTATGCTGCGATACAACCCGCAATCGCGAAATCCGTGACTTTAAGGAAGACTTAAAAACCTGTCTGGGAGATGTTGCTCGGCAGACGGCTGAAGATAACGAACAACGGTTTCAGACGATTCGCACTCGGCTGATCGAACGCTTTAAGTCCGAAGACCGATGGACTGCTTTAGTGACCGATGTGCGCAACTGGCTGGATTTTTCCGTCAGTGAGCGCTATCGCGCCGATCAGAGTGAGAAAGAACACCATACGGACTCTTCGGGTAAATCAGGCGGCCAAAAGGTGAAGTTGGCCTATACGATTCTGGCATCAGCGATCGCCTATCAGTTCGGCTTAAATCAGGAAACCGCTAACCATAAGTCTTTTCGGTTTGTGGTCATTGACGAAGCCTTCAGCAAATCCGACGACAGCAATGCCCGCTATGCTATGGAACTCTTTAAAAACTTGAATCTTCAACTCCTCGTCGTCACCCCTCAGGACAAAATTAATGTCATAGAACCGTACATTTCTAGCCTACATTTTGTGGCTAATAAACTCGAGGGCAACTACTCTAGTATTGTCTCTATTTCGATCGAAGAATATCGCCGTCAGCGTAAACTGGCGCTCCAACCCCAGCCGTGATTAGTCCACCTCAAATCAAGAAAAAAGCAGCAAGTCGATACTCTAAATTCTTGAGGTCAATTATTACTGGAGAGCCCTTCTTTCCGATGGAATTCCCAGTAGGTAAGATTCCTCATGATTACCCTTCCCTTAGCAAATCAGTTATTCAGCTTATTGAACGGTCAAAGCAATCCTTGAACTATGGCTATTCCTTAACACTCGAAAGCCGCAATACGAGAAAACTTGGGTCGCAATCTTTACCTGCAAGAATCGCTATTGAGACTGAGTCAGACTACATCAAACTCATCCAAAAGACCACAGAGGTAGCACAGTTCAAATCAGATATTGAATTAATTAGAGCCCAGGTTTCTGCCCTTGAACAATGGCTATTTCAAAAGCCATTAAAGGTGATTAGGCATAGCGAATCCTGGAATGAGTTGATTCAAGTTTGTCTCTATTTTCAACAGACACCCCAGCCCCATCTTTATATTCGCGAACTGCCGATTCGGGTTCATACCAAATTTATTGAGCAGAATAAAGGGATTCTGCGGGAGCTGTTAGAAGCGATTTTACCGGAAGAACAGCTGGTCTCTGTGGAGGGTGAAAAGGACTATACCTTCGAGAAACGCTTTTCTCTCAAATATCGTGAGCCCTTAATTAGGCTGAGGCTTTTAGATCAGTCCTTAACCGCCCGCTACAGCTTCCCCGCCACGGATGTTAGTGTGCCCCTCTCTGAATTCAGACAGCTCGATCTAGCGTCCTATCGCTGCTTGATCACCGAAAATCTGATGAACTTTCTCACCTTGCCTCCTGTGGAAAATAGCTTTGCTATCTTTGGCAACGGCTATGGGGTTCGTGCCCTAAAAACTATCCCGTGGTTATCTAACTGCTCCCTCTTTTACTGGGGTGATTTAGACGTCGATGGACTCAAGATTTTATCCCAACTGCGGGCTGATTTCCCCCAGGTGATTTCCATCATGATGGATTGGAAAACGTTTGAAACATTTCGCGACTTTGCGGTGACAGTGGACGGAGCACTCGCTGAGCCCTTGCCCCAACTCACCCCCGATGAAACCAGCCTGTATGAGCATCTTGCCCGATATCAACAACGCTTAGAGCAAGAACATATCCATCAGGCCTATGCCAATGCAGTCTTATCGAAACTGTAACCGTCCCTAGGGGCTGTCATCATTTAGCGGTCAAGTCTTTATGCGGAAGGCGTGTCAGCCCCTAGTTTATTGTGCGGGGCGGGCGCGGTAATGCTTATACCGGAAGCATTCTGGTTTTAATTGATGACGCGCCCTTGTATGTGGGATGGGCAAGCAATAATGGTTTCGGAAGCGACTCTGGACGCGCCCTCAAGCCCAACTGAGCTTG
>JBCDHF010000229.1:0-7585 GCA_038750375.1 Cyanobacteria bacterium P01_H01_bin.15 | reverse complement strand
TTGTAATCCAAGGAAATTGGAGTTTTCTATTAATTTGACCAATAGGGTAATCCTTTTGCCACTTTGATATTGCAACAAATTAATGCTTGTTAACCCAAGTTCAAGTTAAGCAATTGCGGAAAATGTATACAGCTGGCAGATCCTTAATAATGAGTTGAGGCTAACTTTTTAGCGTGGTATCCAGAGTTGAACACTCAAACCTCCGGAGAAGATGGTGGTAGAGAATCAAGGATATTCCGGTCTCTCCCCACACTTTTTTGTACTTTTCTAGCGCATTCCTCGATGTTGTGCGCCATCGACACAAAGGCATTCGCCAGCGACCCATGCTGCTCTGGGTGAAAGCAGGAATACCGCAACATCAGCAATCTCTTCGGGTGTTCCCAGTCGCCCCCAAGGAATCGAGGCTCTGATACTTTCGTAAATCTCAGGCTTCTCCTGCCTGATCGTCGACCATAATCCCCCGGGGAAGTCGATTGACCCCGGGGCGACGGCATTTACCCGAATCCCTCGAGGAGCGTGAATCAAGGCTAGCTTTTTAGCATGGGCTATAAGAGCTGCCTTGGCTGCGGTATACCCAAAATCCGGTGCCGATTGCGCCTCCAGACCGGATATGGATGAAACGAAAAGGATACAACCGCCCCCCGATGCCTCCATCCAAGGGATGACATGCTCAGCGGCATGGACCCCCGCCATCACATCCACGCGCAGACTTGCCTCCCAATCCGACAATTCCGGTCCAACAGCAAGGGCCGAAGCATTATGCACAAGTATGTCTATGCTCCCAAGCTCATCCCGAGATGCATCCAAGAAAGAGCGCAATGCGGCAGCGTTGCCTACATCACATGACACTGCATGAGCCCTGACACCCAAGTCGGAAATCTCGTTCTCAGCCAGACGAAGTGCCTCTTCATTTCGGGCACAGATGGCGACATTCGCCTGTTCCTTAGCAAGGCCAAGCGCAATCGAGCGTCCAATACCACGGCTCCCCCCCAGTACGACGCAATTTGAGCCCTTCAATCCGAGGTCCATAACTCCCCCACTTGATTCTGAATAGACCGCAAACTCTTGCGGCTCGGGTTTTCTTTTAAGGATTCAGTATACCCAATTAATAATTACACTATGCTTTGTGGCTTGCTTCAATAGAGGGTTACAGCCGCTGTCTCTCATTAGCTCTCCGGGCAGTAGAGAATTGCGCAACACTGAGACATCAATTCCCTTCTCCTTCATATGACTACCGTTGCCACCACCCTGCCGGGTACTACCCGATAACGCCTTGTCCTTTAACTGGTTGCTGGTTTCATGAAAAGACAAACAGTAATCTAGATAGAAGATAATATTTGACTGTTCACTCTATCAAAATCGTCAAACTTTAGTAGCTTTGATGCTGTTTTTGCCCATATTTTCTATTTTCAGGCAGGACAAATTTAGGTCTATCGAATTAGACCTCAAAACATATCAGCTTGATCAAACTTACTTCGTGCAGAAATGCCGCAAGTTGATCATTGTGTAGGCTAGGCTCTTGAGTGCGTAATGTAGCCGACTGATCCGTTCGAAGCGCAATAGCAAACACCGAAGCTTATCTTCCCAGGCGAACACCCGCTCAATGGTGAAGAATCGCTCTTGATAAATCGATGGCTCAAATATCCGCTTTATGCCTCGCTGGGACTTCTTTCCTCCTCTGCGATTGACTGGAATAGTTGGGAATAAGGCCCCGATTGAAAATCGCTTTCCTGTCGCTTCCGCTGTCGTAGGCGCCATCCAGACTGACGATGCAGCCTTCTAAATTCAGTCCAATACTGCGAGCAATGTGTGTCACCATAGGCAGAGCTTGCTTCATTAGTGGAAACTTATTGCGGTTACCTGGGGCAGTCACAAACGGAGCAATCACATTGAAGTTGCAGTCACAGAAAGCAACCACCTTATCCCCTTTGAGATGTTTGTGACCGCTGAAACTGAGATTGTCGCCTCCTTTCTTGGCAGCAGTGGTGGTTCCATCCCCGTGGGTAACGCTAACATCCAGCTGTTCTTGTTGATGCAAGGGCAATACGGATTTTTCGAAGATGTCGTTAAAACAACCGTGAGCCTCATAGCAACGAAAAGCAGGATAGATATTGGTGCAATGGATTTCTGGTTGCCCTAGTGGATGCTGAACGATGGGGAGCTCTTTCCACTGGCAGCCCAAGTGCAAGAATTTGAGGATGTAGTTGAATATCTTATGCAGAGAGAGTTTAGGTTGAGCTCCGCGACGAGGGAGGGGGATATAGGGACAGACAAATTCTTCAAATTAGAGCCAGGTCAAATAGGTCGGAATCCCTCGCTAGAATTGGGATTGAGCCATGTTTACTCTAAAAATCAGCAAAGCTAAATGACTGCCACTTTTTCAGTTTGAGCCAGGGCAATCCCATGTTCACAATGGCTTTCAGACAAAATAATCCGCTCAATAAAAACGCAACCATTTGTTGCGATCGCAAACAATTGTTGAGATGCTGAGATCTACTAACGCTGTAGATTTCAGCAATCCCCGATTAAATCCGGTACCCGGATAAAGAGCCAGACCATTCAATTGAGTTTCAGATTCGTCGTTGACATTCTGTATTTAGCTGCTTTGCCCAACCGACTTGTGACCTAGGTGAACCTATCTCTTGACTCCTTGCTCTGTATACCATTCATCAGAAAGCTCACTGGGTGCACAAGTGATGACGTCATCGCGTCCAGCACCAACATCTTCTAATACATTAATCGTTGCGAATGAATCTTCAGCAAAGTGCATTGGCCACGTCGGCCCCTTCTCTCGTAGCGCAAGCATCTCATCAACATGATCATCCTCGTGACAAACGGTTAATTGAGGGTTGTCTACGATCCACTGAGGCATCAGGAAATATCCATGCAGCCAACGATCACTGGGGTTAATGACGAGCGCAACGATATTTCCCACCGGCTCCACCCAGTTTGCGCGCACCATCCCCGCACCGAGAGCCTTCATTGTGATTTCCCGATTCGTCACCCAGCGCCCGCCCACTAGACCGCTATGGACTCGATAGTGGAGTAATGTTTCGCTGTGAAAATACAGTTCGTAAAGCCAACCATTATCGTAGGTGTAGATGATGCGTTTTCCAATAATGATGCTTAAGTCTTGTTCAGGATAAGCCATGAAGATATTCTTGTGATAAAGTGTACAAACGGCAACTGTTTCAACGATAGAAAGTTGATTCGGATACCCTTCGGAATTCAGTCACGATCCCAAGCAATCGATTTGAAAATTCCGCGCACCATCATAATTTTGGCGCATCAAATCAGTTTCAAAAGTTACGTAAATGCCACGAAATTTCGTGATACGTAACGTTCCTTATCCCAGACTACCGGGATAAAGAATTTATCGCGTTCGAAAACGATAGTAATTTATGGTGATTAGCTATTCTCTTCCCAACACAGACTTTCATGATCTTCAATCTTTCTTACTTAAAGATTTACCGCTTAGCTCTCCCAGAGGTCTTGCAGAGAGAGCGTTCGATATCTATTGCTTAGTAATCATGAATGAGTTTGTGAGTAATGCGATCGCAATTGTATGAAAGATGTGAAATTTAGCCTGTCTTCCTTTCAAGGGTTGCCCGCTACAAAGCTGATTGAGAAGGGCTGAAACGATTCCTGCGTAATCGAGGGGGCTGTGGAACTCACCGATAAGGTTCTCAGAAAAATCTAAAAAATTACATTGGGTTTGGGTCTATTGAAAAAAAGGCTTGGTAGCATCTCAACGCGCTTACTGTCGTGAATAGCCAGGAGAGTTTTACCGTGCCTCTGTTTGAAAAAAACTCGATTCGAGAAAATCTCAACGATGATATCTACGCATCGACGGATCTGTCGGTAACCGTTCCTAAATATAAATTTCCCCAAGCAGAGAACGATCCCCGCCACGTTTACCAAATCATTCACGACGAACTCATGCTGGATGGCAACTCTCGTCTGAATCTGGCGACCTTTTGCCAAACGTGGGCCGAAGAAGAAACCCACAAATTGATGGATGAATGTCTCGATAAAAATATGATCGACAAAGACGAATATCCTCAAACAGCAGAAATTGAGGCGCGCTGCGTTCATATGCTATCTCATCTCTGGAATTCTCCAACTGCCACTAATCCGATGGGTTGCTCCACCACTGGGTCTAGTGAAGCGGCGATGCTAGGCGGTTTGGCGGCAAAGTGGCGCTGGCGGGAGCGCATGAAAAAAGCGGGTAAAACTCCTGGCACCCCAAACATCGTCTTTGGCTCGGTCCAAGTCTGCTGGCATAAGTTTACTCGATACTTTGAGGTTGAAGAACGACAAGTTCCCCTTGAACCCGGCCGGACAACCATGACACCCGAGAAGGTGCGCGAATACATCGATGAAAACACTATCGCAGTCGTGCCAACCTTGGGGCTAACTATGACCCTGCAATATGAAAATGTAGCCGAAATCAGTCGAGTATTAGATGAATATGAAGCAGAAACCGGGATTGATATCCCGATTCATGTGGATGGAGCTAGCGGTGGCTTTATTGCGCCTTTTATTCATAGCGATATTATTTGGGATTTTCGTCTACCGAGAGTTAAGTCTATCAACGCATCCGGTCACAAGTTTGGATTGGCGCCTTTAGGAGCTGGTTGGATTGTCTGGCGGGAAGCAACGGATTTGCCGGAAGACTTGGTTTTCCCCGTGAACTATCTTGGCGGTGATATGCCTACATTTGCGCTGAACTTTTCTCGTCCTGGTGGACAAATCGTTAGCCAATACTATAATTTTTTGCGTTTAGGCCGTGAAGGATACGCCAAGATTCATCAGTCCTGTGCCGATACTGCGACCTATTTTGCGCAAGAATTAGACAAGATGGGTCCATTCGAGATTATTTATGGTGGGCAAGGCGGAATTCCCGGGGTTTGCTGGACTTTAAAGTCCAATGTCGACACCCATGATTACACTCTCTACGATCTTTCAGATCGCTTACGTTATCGGGGTTGGCAGGTACCCGCTTACTCCCTCCCACCTGACTGCGAAGACATGGTTGTTATGCGGATCTTGGTTCGCCACGGAGTTAGTAAAGATCTCGTGACGGCTCTGTTAGCTGATATTGCAACAGCGCTGGATTACTTTAACAAGCATCCCATCAGCAATCCTTTAACCTCTGAGGAAGCGACTAGCTACCATCATTAAAAGGATTTGCCCACTCAAGTCTGTTGTCTTTGGGCGGGCAACACCTCTTCCAAATATTGACAAACGTATCAACAAAGCTCAACTGGAACTTTCAATGGAGCCGCCATCTCAGCCAACTCACCTACTGGAAGCCAAAGGACCTTGGCCTTTTATTACCCATCGTGCTTATGAAGATTCAGAGCATCATCGAATCGTTTGGCGATCGCGCAATCATCGCAAAGGGCTAACAGTCGAATCAACATTTCGCATCGGCTTGGTGGGTCCGTTAATTCACCGTTGCCTTTGGATGCCGCAAGAACTGAATTGGTGGATTGGTGGGATTTTTGCGGTGGGCTCAGCCCTGTTTGCATTGGGTAGTGTGTTGGTGTTAGATTCAGCTCTAGCCCAGAGATATGCCCTCTCGGAGACGGCGGTTAACGCTGTTTTTTTGTCGGCTCCATTCCCTTTACAACGGCTGCCTATTTACAACTCTTCCAAGCTGCCAATGCCGCGCCACCTATTCCAGTAGCGGCTCCCCCTCCTAGCCAAAGAGTTTGGTTTGGCTGGCGGCCGGGTAATGCCGGTTGGTTGAGCTGCGCGGCCCAATTTATCGGTACACTTTTATTTAACATCAACACGTTTGATGTGCTGTTGCCCGCCTTGACTTGGTTTCAGCAAAATCTGCTCATTTGGTTACCCAATATTCTCGGCTCAGTTTTGTTTTTATTGTCAGGTTATTCGGCGTTTATCGAAACTTGTCATGCCCATTGGGGATGCCGCCCCCGGAATCTTTCCTGGTGGGTTGTGTTTATCAATTTCCTGGGCTGCATGGCGTTTATGATTTCTGCCTTGTTTTCATTTGTCCCCGCAAAATCTCCCAGTTTTGATGCGGTTACAATTTCAGTCAGCTTTACTCTTTGGGGCGCTCTCTGTTTTTTCGTGGGTTCACTTTTAATGTGGCCAGAAACCGCTCTTGCTGAACTTCATCAAAAATCCTCATCACGCCCCTGAACCTTGGCGACTCCTTGTCAGAATGCCCTGGGATAAGTCGACTCAAAATTAGAAGTGTCCTAAGCGATCTGGTGAAAGCTATCATTCATCTTGCGAACGATTATCTTGCTGTTTGGCATAAAGCTTAGATAAGGGATTTGCGGTTAAACCGTGGGCGATAACGCTCAAAATAATCGTAGCGATAACGGTGGTGACTATCGGTTTACTTGCGCCAAGATTTGCATCAAGAACAATCACTGCAAACACAATACTTGCTAACCCTCGGGGTCCGAACCAGCCCATAAATAGTTTGCTGGGTAGGTTTAAGAGCGTTCCGAATAGACAAAGGACAACGGGTAAGATGCGGATAATCGTCAAACTTAGCGCTGCATACAAAACAATTTGCCAAGTCAAATCGGTTGTGATGAGTCCTAATCCCACCGAACCAAATGCCACCCAAGTCAGAAGCGATAGGGTATCTCCTGCCGCCTCCGCCGAACTCAACAGTTCATCTTTGACGCTGTTAGCGGCATTGCCAAAAATCAAGCCGCCGGTAAAAGACGCAATGAATCCACTGCCGCCCAAAACCTGAGAGGTGGAAAAGCAGGCTATAGCCAGCGCCGCAACGGAGACTAACTGCCAAGCCCCCGTCTGCCATTTGCCCCTGGCCATCTTCTTTTGTAACTGGGACCCAATGACGGCAAAACTGCTCCCAACCAAAACACCTATGCCAATTTGCTGGCTAAACAGGCTAAACAGGAGTGTCCCAATGCTCTGGTCTGGATTTGAAGGAGACGCGATCGCAAGTAAGCAAAACAGCACCGGTACGCAAATGCCATCATTCAATCCACTTTCGACATTGAGGTCTGCCCGGATCTTGTCCGGAACGTTCGGGTTGGTCACCACCGCCTCCCCTAACGCCGCATCAGTCGGAGCCAACATGGTCGAGAGTAACGCCGCCTCCACCCAACTAAATTCGGGAAAAATTACTTTTGCGATCGCAGTTCCGAGCAAAATCGTCAGCGGGAGTCCGAGCCCTAACAATCGAATTGGCCAACGCACGCTATTTTTCAGTGCCCCCAGATCTACCGTTGCGGCATCGGTAAACAGAATTAAGGCGAGCGTCAGTTCGACGAGGGTTTTTAGTCCTTCTGAGGTCACATTGAAACTCAGAATACCGAGAGCAGAAGATCCTGCGATCGCACCAAATAGCGAGAAAAAGATTGCTTCCGAAATCCAGGTGCGCTCCAGGCGATCGCTAACCAAAGTGTATAGAAAAATAAAAATGGCCAAGACAGACCAATCTGCATAGGGAGCGCTCATAGCGGTTAGTCGTTTCTACAGGGACTGCTGGCTGATGATATCTCGATGCTATTTTGTGGAGAGCTAGACCACATCAAACTTTACAGGCTATTTCTTGGCAGAACCGAGC
>JBCDHF010000228.1:0-7630 GCA_038750375.1 Cyanobacteria bacterium P01_H01_bin.15 | reverse complement strand
TCGCGATTTCAGGATTACCCAGCGGAAAACTACCGCTCAGCCAGAGCACGCTGGTTAAGCCCAACGCCACAAAACTCAGACGACGGAGCCAAGAATTGTGATCACAAACGGCAACCCAGGCACGGGCTAAAACTAAGCAAACAATCGGCAACAAGGGCAGCACATACCGAGGATCTTTATTGATATTCAGGCTGGATAGAAAATAGCCGCTCAGCAAAAATAGGCTTAGCCAGCGCCATTGATAAGTAAAATTTTTCAGTGATGAAATTTTGAGCTGTGCTCGATATCGCCACGCGAACCAAAGTAGACTTAAACCCACAAAAATCCAAATCGGCCAAGCGATCGCCATACTCAAAACTTTTAAGTAATAAGTCCAAGCATCGAGACTCAGCAGCGACGGATCTCCCTCTGCGATCGCAGAATCAATCGTGGCTCGTTTACTGCCGGTTAAGACCAAGAGCCAGTTGGTCCGAAACCAGGGATATGCCAAAGTCGCCGTCACGAAGAGACCCAGGAGTAGTTGTCCCAATTTTCGCCAACGCCAGGGCCGCAGAAACCCCAACATGGGTCCGAGTAAAAAGAGTACTGCCGTTTGCTTGATCAACAGTGCCAAACCAAACGAGATGCCCCACACGAGCGCCCAGAGCCAGGAGCTCCCTCCCATGCCTTTCTCGTTGCGAGTTCGCAAGTGTAGGCAGGTGAAAACAGCAAACGAAACGATGATTCCTGCGGTTACAGGAAAGTCCAGCACGTAGTCAAGGCGGTAACGCACCAATCCCGGCATCAGGGCACAAAACGCCGCCGCCCAGAGACCGACCCGAGACGAAAAGAGCAGAGTGCCAAGCTCAAAGATGGCAACAAATAAGGCTCCGGAATAGAACGCAAATAACCAAGTAGCTCGATCCAAGGTCAGCGTCCCGTCTGCAAAACAAGTTAGCGCCGTCAGAATGTAATTTAGAGGGGGAATCTTCGTCGATAACAGCCAAAATTCTCGCCACCAGTCCGAATTGAACCAGTCCGGTGTTTGTAAGGCGCGCCAATAGTTCAAGGCACCATTTAAATAGTCCGCCTGATCCCAGGCTGGAACTTGGTGATCCAACCCCCACCACACGCGATCGCAAAAAACTGTAACTAGCCAAATGCCCAGCAATATCAGCCAAGGTCGTAGCTGCGGACGAACAAAATTCCTGGGCGCCATGGGGTCAGGAGATTAACACTTTGCTCATCTTGACATGGGCAATCCCTGCTTCTTCAAAGAGATCGCTCTGCTGTAAAAATCCCAAGGACGTATACAGTCCTGCCACATATGCCTGAGCATGGACCTGAATCTCAGCACAGCCTTGAGTTTCCAAATACGCGATCGCAGAATTCATGAGCTGCCGCGCAATTCCTCGACGGCGAAATTCAGCCAGGACTGCGACCCGTTCAATTTTTGCTGTCTGGGGCGTCAACCACCTTAAGCGCGTGGTTGCCACCGGCCGATCCACGATCAACGCCAGTCCATGCACACAGTTGGAATCTTCCCCGTCAAATTCCAGGGCGGCAGATACCCCTTGCTCTGTCTGGAAAACCGTCCGCCGAATTGCGATCGCATCTGGGGGAAGCTCTCCCAGGGCATAGAAATGAACGGTTGCCCCACACATGGCTGTTTAACCCTTTATGATCATTAAAAAATGTAACTAAATTTTGATTATGAGTACTAAAGTTCAGAAATCTGACGCCGAGTGGAAAGAGCAGCTCACCCCGATGCAGTATGAAGTGACTCGCAAGCACGGCACTGAGCGGGCTTTTACCGGCGAATATCACGACAAAAAAGAGGCTGGAACTTACAATTGCGTCTGCTGCGATGTCCCACTCTTTCGCTCTGCCGAAAAATTCGACTCTGGCACTGGTTGGCCGAGCTTCTGGCAGCCCATCGAAGGCTCCCCCATTAACGAAAAGCTAGATCTCAGCATGTTCTTGATGCCTCGCACCGAAATCCTCTGCGACAAGTGCGACGCTCATCTCGGTCACGTCTTTAATGATGGTCCTCGTCCTACCGGTAAGCGCTACTGCTTAAACTCTGCCGCTCTCAATTTCCAGCCAGGGTAAGCCTATTCGCTCCTTTCAATACCGACAGAAAACCCGTAGCGGTGTAACTTGGCCACTTGCTACGGGTTTTGATTGTTCAGGTAGTATTTGCGATCGCAAATTCCAGCCAGCCTAAGGACAATACAACGAGTCCTTGGTTGCAACGCCGGTTTCAGAGTTCACTCCGCTGGCAATTTTGCAGAGATTTTTCACCTGTACTCCATCCAAAATCGCATCGGTAAAGTCAGCGCCAGTAATATCAACATCCTCAAAGGTTGACCGCAGCATGATCGTGTCTACAAAAATGGCGTCCGAGAGATCTGCACCAGTGAAGTTGACCTGATCTGCCATGCCATAGGTCAAGTTCGCGCCGTGAAAATTAGCCCCCGTTGCGACCGACGCACTAAATACAGACCCTCGCAAATCAGTATCGCTGAAATTTGTACTTTCTAAATTGGCATTAGAAAACTCAGCACCCCGAAAAACTTCCCCCGAGAAGTCTCGACCGCTTAACTCCGCATTGCTGTAAGACGGAGGCGGCGCATAATATTTGGTCGCCTGGGCCCAGCTCGGGACAGCTGGCAGCCAATTTGCGATCACAAGTAGCCCAATCAAGAGCAGTTTAAAGAGTTTCACAGCATCCACCTCAACGTTTCTAAGCCTGATTGCAGGGAAAGTAGAGCAACTTACCGACAGAGCAAAGAATCACGGGTTTCGACGCCAGTGACTGGATTCACGCCAGCTGCACGCTGACATAATGCGGCGATTTGCTCTTGATCTAAAATCGCTTCTGTAAAGTCCGCGCCAGTAATCTCGGCATCGTTAAAAATGGAGCGCATCATAATTGCTTCTGTAAAGATGGCATTGGTTAAGTCGGCATCTTTAAAGCTGGTGAGGTAGGCTAAGCCATTCGTAAAATCAGCGCCCTTCATATTCGCATTCTTAAGATCAGACGCGTTAAAAACAGCGCCTCTTAAGTTGGCATTCTCAAAACTGGAATCGGTCAGATCAACTTTGACAAACTCCGCCAACTCTAAAAATTCGTCCGAAAAGTCCCGCCCTTCTAACTTGGCATTATCAAAAACGGTCGAAGTTACCGCACTAGAGGCCGCCGCCCAAGCCGGCATCCCCGGCATCAGCAAGGTAACTGCCAAGAGTAAACTAAAAACCTTTAATATTGTCTTCATCCTCACCACTCCCAACAATCATTCGCAAAACTTTACAATAGCGATCTTAAGCGCAAACGGTGACTGAAACCAAATACCGTAAACCCTTATTCTGTTAGCGTCCCTAGGAGGAACTGTGACTGAGACCCCATCTGAGGCGGTTTGGTCTGAATTATTGACCGAGCTGATAGCAAAAGAATCCTTATCTCTGGATCAAGCCAGTCTGTTAATGACCGGTTGGCTAGAGAATCAAATTGACCCCACTGTTTCGGGGGCACTTTTGGCTGCGCTTCAAGGGAAGGGGGTTTCCTCTCAAGAATTAACGGGCATGGCGAGAGTCCTGCAGGCACAGTCACGCCAGCTAGCAGTCGATCTTGTCGGTAATGAACCCGTCATCGATACCTGCGGAACCGGGGGCGACGGTGCAAACACGTTTAATATCTCTACGGCCGTGGCTTTTGTGGTAGCTGCCGCTGGCGTGAAAGTCGCGAAACACGGAAACCGGTCAGCTTCCAGCAAAGTTGGGTCCGCTGACGTATTGGAATTTTTGGGCGTTAATTTAGGGGCTCCGGGCGAGAAAGTTGCCGAGGCATTAGCTGCCGTGGGAGTGACGTTTCTGTTTGCACCCGGTTGGCATCCGGCTTTGAAGTCCGTTGTCCCGATCCGCAAAGCGCTCAAGATTCGGACCGTGTTTAATTTGTTGGGACCATTGGTTAATCCCTTGAAACCCAGCGGGCAAGTCTTGGGGGTGTATGACCCGAATTTTATAACCCCGATTGCTCAATCTCTTAGTGATTTGGGGACTCAGCGAGCAATTGTTCTGCATGGTCGGGAGAAACTGGATGAAGCAGGTTTGTTTGCACCAACGGACTTAGCGATCGCGGCCGAGGGAACGATCACCAAAAGCGTCGTCAATCCGCAGAAGTATGGTTTGGAGCAAGCGCCGACTAGTGCGCTGAAGGGTGGCGATGTTGCGGTAAATGCGAAGATTTTGACAGATGTGTTGCAAGGCAAAGGGACAACAGCTCAACAGGATGCGGTCATCCTGAATACGGCGTTGGCTTTGCAGGTGGGCGATCAAGTGCCCTTTGCGCAGCTAGAGAAAGGAATTGAAATGGCGCGGGATGTTGTCGCAAGTGGCGAAGCGTGGCGGAAGTTGGAAGCGCTAGTAGCGTTTTTGAAGGAATAGCAGCGCTGTTTAAGTGTTGTTATTTTTCATTTCTGTGTTAGAAACTTGTTGAATCCTTCGGGGCGGTTTGAGCTGAGAAAACAGACTCAGATTTACGTCGCCGTTCGGATCACTAATGCCTTTATCGTAGTTCGAGGCGAGTGCGAGAAAAGCACCGCCAAAAATGGCAAAAGGAAGCGGCAAAAGAATACTTTTCACCCATAATCCAAACTGGGCAAGGATAAATAAGACGATAAAACTGGCAATCCAGAGGCGCATCGAAACCTGAAAAAATTAAGCCGCTCGCCACTTTATAGCGTTAGCGACAGTGCATAAGTCGATGGTGAATGAAAATTGTTCAATTTACAGTCGTCATTAGACCGCTTACGAAACTTTTCGTTTTGAGTGACTCAATCGAAGTGCCCTCTGACGATGGAACATCCCCCCCTTTCAAAAATGACCTTTGCCACAATACTGGTGTCTTTGCTTGTCGGCAACTAGTCAAAAAAGTTCCACTGTTTGAAAGTTAGCAGACGGAGTGAAAGAGGTCGTGCAGAGCGCTCATTACTCATGAAGCCACGATTGCTCCAACAGCCAAGGACGAACACCCTGCTCGAACAGAACCTTAGCGGCAATCTCATTGCCGTCCGAGTCTAAATGACTAAAATCTTGACTGAGATAAAGGGGCCTGTAAGGTTCTTGGCCCATTAACATTCTCTCTCGTCGCTCACTCAAACCTGGCTGAAGATTTACTAACGGGGTATTCAAACGGGTTGCGATTTTTTCCAATTGAGCACCCGGGTGAATTTGGCGCTCAGCGAGGGGAAAGCGTCGCGGATTATCTCGCCAATCCGTACTGACCTCAAAACTAGTCGGAATATTAAAAATGAGAAAGTGAGCGCCGTCTGCCAAGATCTGAGCTTGCAGCTCACTAAGCTGGGCGGCAAACTGCTCATATGCAGATTCCATCAATAAAGGGTCCATATTGGCACTCACAAAATCATAAGCAAACACCGCCCCACGAGTTTTTGCAAGATTGTCGTTTAAAATTCCTATACGGTAGAAATTCTTACGAATGATTCCGTCAAAAGTATTGTATAGATAGGTTCCATAAAGTTTTCGATGGATTTGGAACGGTAATTTTTTAAGCGACGCCAGCTGCTCCTTTACATTGGCGGTGATACTCGCCTCTTCTTCCGCCAAGTTGGGCTCTGTCGCTTTTGTCGGTAAACCCTTCGCAATCATGGATGCAGAGAAACCCAAAACCACAATTTGGGGATCTAACTGCGCTCCCACATCTTCCCAAGTGGTGAGCATAGTCGACAAATTCCCCCCCTGACCGCCTCCGTTAATAACCCGAATAGGCAGCTCGTCTCCGAACTCTTGGCGAATTAGGTCCTCAAGCTGAAGACTGTAAGTGTCCGCTTCCGCTACCCCTGTCCCAAACGTAGTGGAATCACCAAAAATCAAAATCCGCAACTCTTTTTCCGGGCGCTCTACAGGAAATTCTTCACCCCGTAAACCCAACGAATTCCGGCGTACAGCATGTCCCCGAGTCAATGTACTGGTTGTGGGTCCAACGGCCCAACTCGGCTTAAAGACTCGTAACAAAGCTTCCCCAGCAACAAGTAACCCGACAGCCAACACTAAATCTGTAGTCAAGATCCGCAGAGAGTTAGCCCATCGGTTGTGAGTGCGGGCCGGCTTAACAGTGGGGGGTGGCGATAAATCTACCATTGCTCAAAACTGAAAATAGATGAAGTCAGGACTGGCAGAGCCAGAAATAGCAACAATTAACAGAACCAAACTTATGTACGTAGACCAGCGAGCCAGCACGGGATAGTCAATCAACCGTTGCTGCAAATTAATTTGTCTATCGAGTAAAGCTTGTCGCACGGCTTGAAAAATCACAAGCCCTAGCATCAAAAGGGCGGGAACCCAAGATACACTTTGACCTTCTCGCCAACGAAAAATACCGTTTACTACGGCCAATGCTTGACCAAAGGTCTCTGCCCGGAAAAAGATCCAGGTGATGCAGACCAGATGAAAGGTGCCTGCGATCGCAATTAAATTCATTAGACCGGATCGCTCTTTACCCCCAATCCGGTCAAAGCCGAGTAAGCGCTCAAACACTAGATACAGACCATGGAGTCCGCCCCAAATAACAAACGTCCAAGCGGCTCCATGCCACAGTCCACCCAGCAACATAGTCGTCAGTAAGTTGGCATAGGTACGAAATGTCCCTTTTCGGTTGCCACCTAACGGAATGTAGAGATAGTCTCTAAGCCACGTAGAGAGGGAAATGTGCCATCGTCGCCAAAAATCCCGTAGATTTCTAGCCAGATAAGGATCTTTAAAGTTCTCCATCAACTCGATGCCCAGCAACCGCCCCGTTCCCCTCGCAATATCCGTATAAGCAGAAAAATCCATGTAAATCTGCAGGGCAAAGGCATAGGTACCCATAAGCAGGGCTTGACCACTAAACTGCCCTGGTTGAGCGTAAATGGTATTAACAAAATTACTGACCGCATCTGCAATCAAGACCTTTTTGATTAAGCCCCAAATAATCAGCAGCACTCCTGACATCATACGCCGGTATTCGACATCAACTTGCTGGGAAAACTGGGGCGTTAAATCGGCTGCCCGCATAATGGGTCCTGCAACCAGTTGCGGAAAGAAGCTGATATAGAGGGCATAGTCTAGTAATGAATAATCGCCATCAAAATCACCTCGGTACACATCCACCGTGCAACTTAAACTTTGAAATGTGTAAAAAGAGATGCCAATCGGGAGTAAAAAGCCCAAATCAATCCCAGTGGGGAGTCTCAAGGCATCGAGAACGCCATAACGAAAAAAATCATAGTATTTAAAGAAAAATAGAATTCCCAAGTTGACAACAATACTAATGATTAATGCCTGTTTTCTAACGGCTTCTTTTTGTGTTTTTTGAATCGTTTTGGCAGCGCAATAGTTAGTTAATATGGAGATCAATAGAAGGGCTGTGTAAGGCAAAGACCAGCAACTATAAAAGAACAGGCTTGCAAGCAGTAAAAACCATGAGCGATGGATTTGTTTGGGCAGTGAGAAATAAATAAGAACAACAGCTGGCAAAAAAATCAAAAACTGAATTGAATTAAAAAGCATTAGTAAAGCTGATGGATTTTTGTCGATTCAATTGTTGAATGAGTCCTTGATTTTTTTAACTTGATAATTGCTCTTAGTCAAT
>JBCDHF010000227.1:0-7649 GCA_038750375.1 Cyanobacteria bacterium P01_H01_bin.15 | reverse complement strand
TGGCGGAATGGTAGACGCTGCGGACTTAAAGTAAATTTGAGCCTTGCTGGAGAAACCTGGCAAGTGTCCGCTCTCAAATTCAGGGAAACCTAAGTCCTCTCGGATAAGGCAATCCTGAGCCAAGCCGGCGAAGCAATTCCTCGGAAGGTGCAGAGACTCGACGGGAGCTACCCTAACAGACTAGTTTTTTGATTGGTGCTGAGGGTAAAGGGAGAGTCCAATTCTTAAAGCCGATGTTTTTTGAAACCAACGTTGGCAGTGGCGAAAGCTACAGAAGAATGAAAATCCGTTGACCCTGATAAGGTCGTGAGGGTTCAAGTCCCTCTGCCCCCATCAAAAACAGAACACATGTACCATGGCGTTTTCGACTCTCAAGCCCCTTCAAGAATGGGCTTTTGGCATTTTTGTGTTCGGACAAAAATGGACATACCAGGACTCAAAAGGTCATAATTGGACCTGGATTTAGTCCCCGTTTTAGTCCCGTCTGTGAATGATTTTTAGGCTCAGATCAGTAAAGAGAACGAACGGCTGAAGGCTGCTTTGCTGCCAATCTCGATTGAGGTGAAGCGAGAGCGGCTGGACTCTGAGGGGGACTTTGCCGCCGAAACCGGGGAGTAGTCGAGTCCAGCCTTATCAGCAGAGTATTAATTTAGGTTGTATAGCCATTGCCACCTTCGTAAGGTGGAGGCTGCATGCCAGAACCCTCTGGAATTAGGCAATTCAAAATCAGAAGTGTCCGAAGTGATCTGGCGGAGGCAATAAAGCTAATTTGCCAGGTCTGCGTAGGGCATCAATTGAAGCCAAAAAGGTCGGCGCGGCCCTTTCGGCTGGAGACTTTGATTGGGGGAATTATCATAAGGTTGAGCCCCCGAAAAAAACGATCGCTGATTGGTCAGCCGAATTTGAAAAAGATTTTTTCGAGCGACGGGGCAGGACGCCTCAATCAGGACTAACCTGAAAAACTGACTACCGATTTGTATTTGAACGGCTGCCCAAAAATGAAGCTTTGAGCGCAGAGGTATTGAGAGCGGCTATTCTGTCGGTCCCCAGTGAAAAAGGCAAAACAAGGAAATGGACTGCGACGACTTTAACCGCATTGGCTCGTTTTGCAGAACTTGAGTTTTATGGAAGCCCGTATCGAGGCACCGATGGCGTCAGAGCGGTGGACCCCAGATCTCTGCCGACAGACGATGAAATTATTGAAGCGTGGCAGAAAATTGAATATTCCGAGCATCAGATGATTTTTGCGCTGATGGCTACATTCGGGCTGCGAAATCACAAAGCATATTTACTGAATCCAGAGACATTTGCCGGATCGTTAGTGGATGTCAAGGGTGGTAAAACAGGAGAGCGAATTACGTGACCGCTTTTTCCGGAGTGGATCGATTTATTGGGAATTACTGCTGAGCGTTTTCCCGTCGCTGACACTGACGATCATGCTGTTCTAGGAGCACGCGTGACCAAGTTTTTCTCGCGGAGACAATGTGCCACAAGTATTGCGGCATCATTGTGCTTACCTGAATGGGCTGTTCTCTCCCTAGAGATTTACAAAACTGGGCTGCACCCTAAACCCCTTTCTCTATTTATTGCCCTGTACTGAACTTGTCTTCTCATAGCTAGTTATCTGATTACCAATTCATTAATCTACGATTCTCCCCAAGACAATGATCCGCAACGCGACTACTGACGACCGCTCCGCTATCAGTATGATTACTAAGGCCATAGGCTTTGAGCTATCAGAAACCGAGACTGTTCTCGCGTCATTCGACCAAGCTTATAGCAATCTTGAATCTCCAACATCCATCTGGATAGTGGACGATGATTCCGGCATTCACGGTGTCGCCTATGCTGAACTCGAACGAATGACCGACAGGGTTCATAATCTGCTGCTGATCGCCGTGCATCCAGACAATCAGAAGCAAGGAATCGGCACCAAGCTTGTGGCGTATATGGAACGTTTAGTTTGGCAGGCAAACGGTCGCCTGCTTCTGGTTGAAACGATGGCAACCAAGGACTTTGCGTACGTTCGCCGACTATATGAACGGCTTGGATTCGTTCGTGAGGCACAAATCAGTAACTATTACGCAGATGGACTCGACAAGGTTGTCTACTCAAAAACACCTACAGCAAGCGGCGGATAATAATGCAATACACCGAAGCCGTAAATCTGCTCTCTTTATTGGTTTAAATCGTCAACCGCTTGCAAGATGTGGCTATGCATGTGATAAAGACTCAGAAACGCTCATCTTGGGCGGTTATTTTCTTTTTTTTGCGGTAATTAATTCAGCGGTTGGCACTTTGATGTTCCAAGCCAAATCTAGCTTTTCGAGCCCGCGCACAAACCAAGCACTCGGATCGAGTTCCCACCATTGAAAACCATTGATAGCGCTGTTAGGGAATGCGTGATGGTTGTTGTGTAAAGATCCCCCTAAAGTGGGGATGGTAAACCAACGATTGTTGGTACTTTTTTCGCGAGTGTTAAAGGGGCGATCGCCAAACATATGACAGAAGGAGTTAATCCCGTAGGTGCCTTGTTGGACTAAGAACATCCGGGCCATTCCTCCCCACAGAAAACCATGCAGTATTCCCTCGAAACTCCAGGTTAAAAGACCCCCCAAGACTGTGGGAATAAGCAAACCCAAAAAAATCCAACCAAAGTAATATTTGTCAATGGTCAAAATCAGCGGGTCATTGAGAATGTCTCGGCCATAGCGACCGGGACAAGTTCTTTCTGCATCAAAAATCCAACCGATATGGGCATGCCAAAATCCTTGCCAAAACCCAGCAGATTTTTGGCTTTCAAAGTAAGGGGAGTGAGGATCGTTGGGTCGATCGCTATATACATGGTGACGACGATGATTGCTGACCCAGTAGAGGACGGGACCTTGTGAAGCCATGCAGCCAGCGATCGCTAAAAATGCGCGGATCGGGGCGACGGTTTCAAAGGCGCAGTGGGAGAATAATCGATGATATCCGGTTTCAATTCCCAAAACCGTGAGGAAAAACATACTCAAAAACAAGATCCCATCGATTGCCGTGATTCCTGAGTAGCAGGCTAAGGCGATCGCACCGAGAAATCCCACAAATGGGATGGCGATCGAGGCAGCAAATATCCGCCGTTCGCGTTTAAGTTTGGCGGGTCGAGGAATAGTTACATGGGGAATGTTCGATAATCTCTGGGCTTCTTCAAATTCGTTGACAGTTTCAAGCGGACTCTCTAATCGCATTTTGATACCTCTAGTGATGGATAAACAGCCGAATCGATGAAGATACTATTGGCGTTGGCGGAGATTCTGATCAGGGGCATTGCCTGAAGCAGGCTTAGGGTTACCCAAAATCGTCACACCTCTCAGCAAGTCAGGTCTATAAGTCAAACTCGTCCCAGCGGTTGCATACCTGTTGGTAGCAGCCAGGAGGAGAGATAGCTAGGTTTCGCAGCCAGTAAATTTCTACAGAGCCTTCTCCTGCGATCGCAGTAAGGAGCTCTCCCTCTGGATGGTAGATCTGCACAACATCCATCAGGCGAGCCACATCATCTGCATGCAAGCCCTGCGCTTTGAGATAGCCACGCATCTCCACTGCCGGGATATAGCGGGCCCGATATCGCACCAAATCGCGGCTCCAATCCATCGACGCGGCTTCGATAACTTCTACATCACAGACTACCAGCCCTCTTCCCCGAGCCAAGTAACCCTGCCAGGTGACATGACCGATGGGTAATAGATTCTCTCGAATGAAGGCGGACCGCCAGCAGCCCGAACGGCCCTGCCAAACATCAACAGATAGTCGCATCACTCTCACCCCGGGGTTTTAGAATTATTGAGGCAGGAGAACAGAACTTCATCACCTTCACTTCTGTCTGCTACTTGTACTGAACACAACACCTGATAAGCCTAGAAACAATAAACTCAGAATATGTGACGATTCTGGAACGCTGGCTGCATTAATAACCCCTACTGCTTCAAGGTCAAAGCCGCCTGAGCCAGGAATCGGAGTCTGGAAAGGATCGAAAATCGGATTCCCATTCGAGTCAGCAAAGCCGCCATTACCAGGGATGTCCAAAATACGGACAAAATTGATCTCATGCAAGTTCACCAGACCAGCTTGCACGTCCGGAAGCCCCGTTAATACATCTAAGTCGAAGGGCGTTCCCCAAGACTGAAAACTAAAGCCATCAGCCAGAACGACGCCATTATTGACGTGCTTCCCCGCTAAATTATTGACTTGAGTTGGATCGATTTGTCCAAAGGGGTCCAGAGGATTTGGTGTTAGAGAGATGCTAGGAAAACGAAGGAAATTGATTCCATCCGTTGAAACTTCTACGTAAGCAAGTTCTGCAAAGAGTAGCCCTGTGTCAGCAAAACCAAATCCATTTTCGAAAACCGCAAAGTCTGCACCCGGACCATCTTTAATCGGATTGCCGAAGGTTAGTGTAATCTCACCGGGCGAGGTGCCCGAAGCAATTTGCTCAACAGTTAACTCCCCTAGTGAAACGATGCTGTCAAAGGATCCTGTCACAGGTCCTAAGGCTTGTTCTGGAATTCCGAACTGCGGAGTGATCTCCGACGATGGCAGATAATTTTGGAATCCAGAGGCCCAATCCGTAAAAAGAGGATTGACTTGATTGTTAGAACTAATTATGCCCAATCCGTCAGGACCAACAAAACCAGGAATGCCCGCATCAACGGCCCCTGGATCGAAGGTTCCATTTGAAAAGGGCTGGGCTTGAGCACTACCGCCAATAACGGAGAATGAAATTAGCGAAAAAGTTATTACACGTAAAGTTCTTGATAGATTCATGATTCTACTTCCAAAAAAATTTGGGTTGACAGAAGATAAGAAAATTCGAGGCAAGCTAAAAGCCTCCTGCTGAGCATGGTTAGAGGTCACGAGAAAAGCTGCTGTCAGCAATGTTCAACATTGACAGATATCAACGTTGAATGCCCTATGACACAGGATTGACTGAGACATTGCAGATAGTTAGGCACGAAGTAAACCAAAAACTAGGCACCCTGCGGTCCAGAAAGGTTGACGTCATCTAAAATCTGTTGCGAATGAGTACTTTCCGCAGTCAAGACAAGAGTCTCCACTTTCAAAACAACAAGTAGAGTTACAAACGACTCAGGCTCCAGCTGCTGCCTAATACCTCTAATAAAACGCAATCCAACTTCAGGCAGCAGGATACGTGCAGAAGAAGCGATGAATCTCAACAGCAAATTGAAGTATTTATTCTGATTTATCTCGGGCATTGTTAATGCCCCAATTCCCTTAGCCTGTAGCGATAGGGTTCAAAGGAAAGCTAAGCCAAAAGCTATTTGTGGCGCTAGAAATACTATTTTTCATCTGTACCTCGCAGATTATTTTAGGGTTCAAGTCATCGGCGGGCATTCTGACTGAGAGAGATTGACCCCTCCTTCACAGCTGCGGGACAGCGGCAGATTCTCACTGCTCTTTCCCCGTTTCCTCTAGGGGCTGCTCCCCACTAGAACCGAATTTCCTACGGATTATAACACTCATATGTGGAATAAGGTGAGTTTTTAACAATCAGATGTTGAATGCAAAATTATACATCGAGAGAGCGGAGAAAGTTATTCTGCATTTTTGTTTTGTACTGAGCACGTTTGAGGCTATTTAAAACGTGAGCGAGACAGGAAATTAAGGAAAGGAGTCTGAATATTCACCGAATCAAGGCAATGTCAATCATCATCTCTGGCGACTTCGGGAGTTGTTCCTAATTCTCCGCGACCTTCGATCTCAATTGGACCAACTGAATGTTCCAAACTTGCAAAACAGCCTCTCACTCTCTCCTTGGATAATATGGATTAATTAGCATAAAAAATCGCCACTTAAGAAAAGTGGCGATTTCAAGTCAGATAAAATAAATCAAACGGGGTTTGATTGTTTGTCCTAGAACGTAAAGGTGGTCCGAATCACGCCTTCAACCACACTGTCGTTATCGCTGTTGTGATCAGGAGACGTCAGCCAAATGATGCCCGGAGTAATTGCGATATTGTCGTTCAATTTGAATTCATAGAAGCCTTCTATGTGAATCGACGTATCTTCATCTTCGAGACTGCTGCTGTCGGCGCTCGTAACTTTAGGCTCCATACCGACGATGATGCCGCCAACACTTCCCTCTTTGAGTAGGTCAGGAAAAGCCAGAGTGGCTGCCCAAGTCCAGATATCTAAATCATCTCCGTCAAAATCACCGCTAAGAAGATTAGTGCTGGAGTAGGCACCCCAACCACCAATTACAACGCTATCGGCAACCTGCCAAGAAAATTCTAGACCGAAGGTGTTACTTTCAATCGCCGTATCATCAAGAAATGAACGGGGATTGGCACGGTTACTACCAGTTCCAAATTCCACATTGTAGCCGCGAGTATAAGTCAAACCAACTGCCAAATCCTCAGTAGGAGTGACAGTCAACTGAGCAATCGCACCATATGCACCGTTGAATAGTCCATCGCCGGCAGCGGGACTTCCGCCATCAGCTGCAAGATAGCCGCCGGCGAATCCAACCGCTTCGCTAAATTGATAATCAAATCCGATACCAGCACCTTCAGGGGGGTAGTAGATGGAGCTCCGAGTACCAAATGCGGAAATAGCACCAGCACCGCCATCACCATCCAAGAAATTGATCGTGGGTGTAAAGTCGTCAGTTGCGACCCCTTGCGGTCCAATTAATACTGTCAGGTTGTCTCCGACCGGGAAGGAATATTCCAAGACCTCAACCCCAATATCGTTCCCCTCATCCTGCTCATAACCAAGAGCCCCTTCAGGCGTAGTGCCTTGCAAGAGATTAGGTGTATTGCCTGTTGCCAGTCGCAGGAAGAGTAAATCCTTACCCGTGAAGCTGGTATTAAATTCCAGTCGTACACGATCGCTAAAGATCCAATTGCGATCAATATCATCACCGTTGATGTCATCTCCGGCGAGAACACCCGCTACGCCAAAAACGACTTCTCCTGCTAGCTTGGTAGTCGTGGAGAATTGATGATCTTCGAGGAATGCAACGCGACCCTCAAGGCTGTCAACTCGAGCACCCAAAGCCGCGAGTTCAGCTTCAAACTCTTGGATTAAGCGCTGCAGTGCGGCAATATCTTCCCGTAGAACCGCTTCACTATTCGCAATCAGACGCTCCATGGAATTGAGACAAGCATTCAAACCTGCCGCAAATTCATAACGAGTAGTTGCCCGATTCCCGCGAAAAGTCCGGTTGGGATATCCTTCGATACAGCCGTAACGCTCCACCAGGTTAGTTAACGCTTCAAAAGCCCAGTCTCCTGGTGAAACATCGGTAAGCTGACCGACACTCTGTACTTGTTCCATTGCATCCGTGGACTGGCTTTCTGCCGCATATTGCTCAACCTGGGCAAAAACCTCGGCTGAGTCAACACCTTCCGCGTGAGCGGGGGCTTGACCGACCAAGGTTCCGGCAGCTAAGGCTCCCAGCACCTTGATGCTAATATCCAATCGATTACTCATGATTCACTCCTCAAAAATTAAGTCTGTTTAACTAGTGTGTAGGGACCTCAGTTTTGCAACCAAAATAGTTCTTGCATTTGCGACTGAGCAAGAATGATTACTATTCTTATTTATCTGGGTAAAAAATAGCTCCTAACTGTGCCAAACCAGCAACTGATTTT
>JBCDHF010000226.1:0-7652 GCA_038750375.1 Cyanobacteria bacterium P01_H01_bin.15 | reverse complement strand
GCTTGAGTGATGGTAAAGACGCTCGCCGTGCTGATGGTGCCTAGTACGCCGACCGCGATCGCACCTTTGACCCTATTGGCTGACAACCAAGCCCCCATTCCGGCAGAAATTGCGGCAGTGGTGACGATCAATAACACTCCTCGCCCAGCCTGGTTCATAACAGTCTCAGAGCCAGCATTGAATTCAACGCCATAATCTATAGCCTTCGCTAGTTTGCAGAGGAGACTCCTAATCTTGAGTTGCCTAATTTTAGAGCGTTCTGGCACACAACCCCCACCTTAAAAAGGTGGCGACTACGATATCTTCAATTGTCTTAACTTACGGATGTCTTGAACAGATTCCCCCTGGACTGCGATTTTTAATTAAAAAAGGCGATCACAAACTTTGTCAAAAATCTGCGATCGCCTACTTTTTTTGCTTGAGACGATCAACGTCAACCGTCAATCGCCATTAATCTGTGGGTTACACGGGAGTCCCTTCCCGCTGCAAGAACTTCTCTAGCTCAGTTAATGCATCCGCATCCACTTTGGTCTGCATGGGACAGAACTTCGGTCCACACATCGAGCAAAATTCAGCGGTCTTATAGATATCTGCCGGTAAGGTTTCATCGTGATATTCGCGGGCGCGCTCCGGGTCGAGAGACAACTCAAACTGGCGATTCCAGTCAAAGTTATAACGAGCTCGGCTGAGTTCATCATCGCGATCCCGAACGCCAAAACGATGTCGGGCAATATCGGCCGCATGCGCTGCGATCTTGTAAGCAATCAAACCCTGGCGTACGTCTTCCGCATTGGGCAAGCCCAGGTGCTCTTTCGGAGTCACGTAGCAGAGCATGGCAGTTCCATGCCAACCGGCGATCGCCGCGCCAATGGCAGAAGTAATGTGGTCATAACCCGGCGCAATATCCGTCACCAACGGACCCAACACATAGAAAGGCGCTTCCGAGCACTCTTCCATTTGCTTTTTAACGTTGAATTCAATTTGGTCCATGGGCACGTGACCAGGTCCTTCGACCATCACCTGCACATCATGCTCCCAAGCTCGGCGAGTGAGCTGACCGAGGGTTTTGAGTTCCGCTAGTTGCGCCTCGTCAGAGGCGTCATGAGTACAGCCGGGACGGAGAGAATCCCCCAAACTAAAGGAAACATCATATCGCTTGAAAATTTCGATGATGTCGTCGAAGTGAGTATAAAGCGGATTCTGCTTATGGTGATGCAGCATCCAGCGAGCTAGAATCCCACCGCCTCGTGAGACAATTCCGGTGATGCGATCGCGGACTAGGGGTAGATAGTCAATCAAAATGCCTGCATGGATGGTCATGTAGTCCACCCCTTGCTGGGCATGCTTTTCGATGATGTGGAGAAAATCGTCAGCAGTGAGCTTCTCAATACGACCATGGACGCTTTCCATCGCTTGATAAATAGGAACCGTACCAATGGGGACCGGAGAGGCACGAATAATTGCCGTTCGCATTTCATCGAGGTTGCCGCCACCAGTAGACAGATCCATTACGGTATCTGCACCATATTTAATGGCGAGCCGAAGCTTAGCCACTTCTTCATCAAGGTCAGACGAATTGGGCGATGCGCCGATGTTGGCGTTAACTTTGCATTTCGAAGCAATACCAATCGCCATGGGCTCTAAGTTGGGATGATTGATATTCGCCGGAATAATCATGCGACCGAGGGCGACTTCTTCTCGGATCAGCTCCGGATTCAGATTTTCCCGCTCCGCAACAAAGAGCATCTCCTCCGTCATCACCCCTTGGCGGGCATAGTGCATCTGCGACACGTTCGGTTGACCGCGGCGCTTAGCAATCCAATTAGCTCTCATATCAAATTTTCCTCAAATCACTGCTTCCCTACGCTGGCACTACCCAGTCTCAGGTTCTAAGGGACTCTCTCAGCCCGGCGGGCACCCCTAGCGTTAAGGTTCGATTTTATCGGACGTCCCGCTGGAGTTTGCACCAGACATTCTGAAAAAAATAAGTTTTCGCACAACAACAAATTACGTAATAAACCTTCAGAAAAAGATTAAGAATCCCGTCTGCATCAGTCCCACGACAAAACCGAGGATGCCGCCCAAATTAACAATGGCTTGGAGTTCATTTTTGACAATGCCGTTAGTGGCTGCTTCTAGCTGGGCGGGAGATGTGGCTTTGATTTTTTCGATGATGACTTGATCAATTGCCAGAATCGGGAGGGCGCGCTCAACCAGTTTTTCGAGATCTTCTTCGAGATACCGCTCCAAAACATCAGTCAATTCCATTGCCACTGTATCGATAGAACTCGACACCAGCTCAGACGACTGTAAACGGCTAATAATTAGCTCTGAAAGATTGTCCCAGTCGATGGTATCGCCGAGATTTTGTAAGGTTTCGACACCGTCTGCCTGTAGATAATCCCGGACCGTATCACCCACCGTCTGCCGAAGTTGCCGCACCGTACTGCTTGGAAAATTTTCCAGCGACAGGGATTGCAGCCATCGCCGTATGCGATCGCGAACGCTGAGGGTCAAGATAAGTTCTTGGACTTGGGCGTTGGCCCGTTCTTTCTCATCTAACAAATATTCCCGTAGGCGAGCTAGAGCATTTCTGAGTCCAAAAACATTGGCGACGACCCAATAGGTGCCGCTGGTTTTTTCCCGAAAGCCGTCATCGATAATTTGAATATTGCGATCACTTAAAAAATTAACCAGGGTTTGCCGGATCACATCTGGGGGCAACCCGACCTGTAAAATCCAATCCGCCATTTGCCGCGCTTGCACTTCCGTGAGGCGAAATTTTAAGATGACGCGATCAAAAATTTGGTTGAGTTGGTCTTCTAAAAAATCTTCTCGGCGAGCCAATACCCGAATCAAGCGAGGGAGAGATTGACTGATTAAATCTTTGAGAATGCCAGAGAGTAATTTGGCGGTTTTCGGCTGCTTTTCGCTCCGAATTTGGGCCAGCGCCAGGTTCACAAGCCAGCGGATGGCCGCCTCCAGATTTTCGCGGGCGAGTAATCGTCGGGCTAAATGTTCTAGCTCTTCGGGGGTTAAGAGAGATTGGGTAATGGTACTGGCCACGTTTTGAGCCAGTCGCTCCTGGTTACGGGGAATTAAACCAGGGGTAAAGGGTAGACGCCGCCTGCCAATGTAGCGAGCTCGATAAGGCCGAAACAGCATCCGAATAGCCAGATCGTTGGTGAAATACCCAATAATGGCGCCAGCGGTTGGGGGCACCAGATAAATGAACGAAGGGACAGCGGTTAATTCCAAGGGGAGTTTTGGTTCTTTTGCGTTCGGGCAAGTTTTATTTTAGGGATTGAGGCTTCGTTAAGACCAAAACGCCCATGAGCCCGCCAAAAATGGGGTAGTGCACCGCCTCAAACCCGGCTGTCTGGGCCAGCTTGACTTGTTCTGGTCCTTGGGGAAAGCGCTCCAAGCTGGGGCTGATGTAGGCGTATTCCTCCGTCAGCGCTAATTTTTGTGCAGCTGGCACCACTTGATTCGCCAAATACCAATCTTGAAAAGATTTTGCGATCACATTTTGGGGACGATGAAAATCTAAAATGACGGCGGTTCCGCCCTGCTTTAAGACACGCCATAATTCCGCCAAACAGGCCGGGATGTCTACTACATTGCGCAAACCGTAGCCCATCGTTGCGCGATCGCAAAAGTTATCTACAAAGGGTAAATTCAACACGTTTGCCTGTTGCCAAGTCAATTGAGGACTGTTGGGCGCGCGCTCACGGGCAATATTTAATAGCTCCGCCGAAAAATCCACCCCAATGACGCGGCCGGTTGGCGCCATGCGATCGCGTAATAACAATGCCAAATCTCCCGTCCCACAGCACAAATCAAGCGCCGTTTCCCCCGGCTGAGGCGCACACCACTTAACCGCCATTAGCTTCCATACGTGGTGGAGCCCAAAACTCATTTGATCATTCAGGCGATCGTAAGCGGGTGCAATGCGATCAAAAATAGTCTGGATTTCATCCGCAGTGGGCATAGAAGAATCGACAATTCAACAAATTCAGCTTAACCAACCCTCAACCGAGTAAGGCAAGGCAAGACTTTGGTTTTGTGAGCAACTTAAACTTCTGTGGCGCGAATACGACTGATTTCTCGCTGATTCAGGGCGACCACTTCGGCCTCATTGCTTTCCCGCGCAACCCGGACCAATAAACCCGCTGCAAACAAACTAGCCAAAATCGAAGAGCCCCCGTAACTAAACATGGGTAGCGGCAGTCCCGTGGTGGGCAGTGCACCAGTAGCAACCCCGATATTTAACAAAGACTGTCCGACGAGCAAAATCGTTGAGCCGGCTGCAATGAGACGCTTGACTGGATGCTGGCATTTCAACACCACTTTAAAGCCCAAAGAGGCAAACCCCGCCAAGAGCAGTAGCAGCGCCACACTCCCCACAAATCCAAACTCTTCAGCAAACACGGAATAGATGAAATCGGTGTATTGAATCGGCAAATAAAAGAGCTTTTGGTGAGACAGTCCAAACCCGGTCCCCCAAGGTCCTCCAGACCCAATCGCCAATAAACTCTGGATCAACTGATACCCGTCATTCTTCGGGTCAGCCCAGGGGTTCACAAAGGACATCACCCGGCGGCGCTGATACTCGTGCACGCTGATACTCAAAAACGCAGTCAATGCCCCCAACGTGGCTGTGCCCCCCATATAAAAAAGCGGCACCCCAGCCGACAAGGCAATTAGCCAGAGCGTAAGTCCACACAAAGCCGTTGTACTGAGGTTAGGCTGCAGCAAAATTGAAGCTAACACCGCACCAAAAATCGCCAGCCAGCCGAGCCGAAATGCCCAAGACCACCGTTGCCATCGTCCAAATAAAGCAGCACCTTGTAGTACTAAAAACGGTTTGATCAATTCCGACGGCTGAATCACAAGGGGACCTATGGCCAGCCAGCGGGTAGCCCCATTGACTGTTCGCCCTAAGCCCGGAACATGGGTGGCGCAGATTAAGCCAAAAATGACAATTAAGACCCAGGGGGCAGCCCGTTGGATCTGCCGCAGCGGAGAGCGAGTTAAGCCATTAAACAAAAATAAACCGGCAATAATCCAAACAATTTGGCGTTTGAAATAGTAGAGCCCATCCCCATGTTCCACGTCAGAAATCGCAAACGAGGCGGAGAACAGCGCCACTAACCCAATAAAAAGCCAAATAAAGGTGAGCCAGCGGAGTAGCCGAGCATTGAGCGCCCAATCTTGGGCATCCGCAGAAAAGCCAGGTAACAGTCGAGGATTCATGTGGGGCAGATACGGTTTTGGCCCCTATGACTGTTCCCGGAAGCAGGCGTTCCCATCCAGAACAGAACTTATTCAGGTTGCTCCACCCAAACCGTTACTGCGGCTACAGCCAAATACATATCGTCGTTTTTATCATCAAGCTCAGGAATGGCTCGCCCGGCAACGATCATGCCGCCCTGTTCTACTGCCAAGCGCTTTTGGCCAAACGGGAGAACAGCGAGTACCGCGGCCTCATCCACTTGCTCCGGGAACGGAACTCCGACCTGTACTTCCACGATCATCTCGTTAGGGTGAGCCAGTCCCGCCACTTCCCAGACCCCCGGCAGCGCATTATGGGCAATGGCATTATGCACGGCCCGAGCGGCGGCAATCGTCGGCTCTTGGCCATGTTGGTCTATCCCCATCCCCATTTCAATGATTAAACGTTTTTGCACCATGGTTTTTCCAATGAAAGTCAGCCAGCAGATACGATTCTGAAAATAATTTTCTGAAAAATGTGTTGTGTCCCCAAGTAAAATTGTTGACTAGTGACTGGGTTTTTCAGGATAAGGGATGTAATCCCATGAGGCGTAGTCCTGACTTTGGCCCTTCTAAGAATAACCATTAATTTGTTGCTCCTAGACATTTTCATTAGTGACGCTTTCTCCTCCTGTCTTTAAAGCGATCGCCCTGTTTACACCAGGGGGAGATGTGATTTACAGCATCAACACCAACAAGCGTAGACGTTGGCACCTAGACCTTTGCGTCGCATTACAAGAAATTTTGGGTTTACCGGAACCGCCCCATTTTTTAGTCCCCGCCTACACTGCGACCGTCGATCGTTGGTTGGACCCAAAAACCAATACTTTACATACAGCCGCAGAACTTCATCCGGCGGTCAAAGACTACCAGGAATTTTTGAATGTTCTGTTTGAACTGCCGGCTCAACAATGGACTCTACTGCCTGGTGAGGTCGGTCAAGGGGATCCACTGACGATTGCCACCTATCGCGATCGCCTGCCCGAACTCTGGGAGTCCCATGAGTTAGTGATGTCTTTAGAAGACTATCACCGACAGCAAAAACGCCACGTCGTTGAGCAAACCTTTGAACTCCGGCTATTTTTGGCTGGCAATAATTATGTGCAGCGTCGGATTCTCTCCCAAGTCCACCAACTCCTAGAAACAGGCTTGGGCTGTCCTTACAGTCTTAAGGTCATTGATATTATTCAGCAGCCTGAACTGGCTGAAGCGGATCAAGTGATTGCGTCACCGACTCTGGTCCGCATTCACCCCAAACCTGTAAGGCGTATTGTGGGGGATTTTCGAGATGTGGAGCGAGTTCTGCAAGTTCTACTGACTTATTGATACGCTGACTCATTTCTCAAAGATGGGTATTGCAGGACGAAGAACGCTTCTCCTCGTTCGCAAATTTTCCTAACAGAGGCGAAAGACTGAATCGACGGACATTTAGAGTGAGGGAGCTGTACATTCTCCAAATACCGATGACCGCCGCGATCGCATTTACATTTATTTACGCACTCTTGAGTCTAGTTGGGGGAGTGATCGGGTATGCAAGCGCCAAGAGTAAGGTTTCGCTAATCTCGGGAACGGTGAGCGGACTTCTGTTGCTGGGCTGTGGCGCGTGGCAACTGCAGAATCCGGCGGTCGGAGGGTGGGCGGCGATTGCGATTACCGCTGCTCTCTGTATTACTTTTTTAGTGCGGCTATACAAAACCCGCAAAGCAATGCCTGCGGGTCTGATGATCGGTGCCGGAGCACTAACCTTATTTGTGTTAGGTCAAAGTTTAGTCAGCGGGAGTTAACGCCTGTGGACTTACGCTAGGGTTTCTGGGCAGTAGCCTAAACCTTTCGCAAACTGAGAGCGAAACGACTCAATATCGCTGATGTCTGGGCTGCCGTGAGAAACTACCGCAACTTGATAGCGTCGCATAACCGCTACCAACGATTGCCCAGCATCGAGACTCCAGAAAACCATTTGCAATCGCATATCCGGTTCGTACGGAATTCCTAATTCGTTGAAGTAGGCGTTTAAATCGCCTTTCACTTGAGTATCGAGAGCTTGGTCAAATTTAACTTTGACAACCCAGCCATTGATTTGGTGGATGACAGTCAGGGTAAAGGGAGAAAGGGCCTGGAAAGACTGTAATCGGGTTATGATCCGGAGAACTAGGCTGGCATTGGCGAGATGGTAGAGATATTCCATGGTGACTACATCCATTACGGACGGTCCGGGAGCTGTTTCTTCATCTCTAAGTCTCCCAAAATCCCTGGATCTCTCCTAGGGGAAAGCTCCCCGTGTATTGTCTAAAACCTGGGTAGAATTACCCGAACACGCCCAAAAGCCCTCATTTACTGGGCTTGCTTACTTCCCTCCACCTGGTAGCAGGCTTTTTTTC
>JBCDHF010000225.1:0-7688 GCA_038750375.1 Cyanobacteria bacterium P01_H01_bin.15 | reverse complement strand
TTATCTTACCGTTGTTAATTTGCCCTCGTCTCCTCTTGTTTGGTGAGGATTTCATCCTGCGATTGTAGGAGTCGTTACGGGACTTACTCTCTTGCAGTGCTGTTGGATGTTGGAAATTATCGGCAAAAACTTGAGTACTAAGACTTTTCTAGGTTATAAAGATCGTTCGTTTTCTCAATACCTAAACGGGAGCTAACGCCGAGCTCCAGCCGGGAAACCCATCCTCGCCTTAATCGTTCGGTCGCGGCACAGCCGATCATTGCGGCATTATCCGTGCAATATTTCAAGGGAGGGAAATGTACTGTCCAGCTCCGAGCAGCGGCGGCGGTAGTGAGCGCCCTCCGAAGTCCACTGTTCGCCGCCACGCCACCTCCGACAACGATCGTAGATAAGTTGTGATCGCAAGCTGCGTTAATGACCCGTTTGGTCAGTGCCTGGGCGACAGCCGCTTGAAAACTGGCTGCAATATCGTTAATCGGCAGTTCATCCGCCTCAAACTCTAATTTTTGAACGAGACGCAAAACGGCGGTTTTTAGACCGCTAAAGCTGGTGTCATAGCGATGAAAACCTCCTTTTGGGAGCGAGACACGTCCCTCCGGTAGCGAAAAGGTCTCAGGATTGCCTTGCTGAGCCAAGCGATCAATCACCGGTCCGCCCGGATAGCCTAGCTTTAATAAACGAGCGACCTTATCAAACGCTTCCCCTGCGGCATCATCACGAGTACGGCCAATGCACTCATAGCGACCAACGTCATGGACATGAATTAAGCTAGTGTGCCCCCCTGATACCAGCAGACACAGAAAAGGTGGTTGCAAAGACGGTTCGGAGAGATAAGCGGCGGCGATATGACCTTCTAGGTGATGAACCCCTATAAAATGCTTGTTGTGGAGGACTGCTAGGGTTTTCGCCGTCATCGTTCCCACGAGGAGCGCTCCGACTAATCCCGGCGCGATTGTGGCTGCGATCGCGTCAATATCTGTCCAGGGCGTTGACGCCTGTGTGAACACTTCATCTAAACAGAAGTTAACAGTCTCCAAGTGCTGGCGAGACGCTAATTCTGGAACAACGCCTCCATATTTGCGATGAAGCTCGATCTGGGAAGCCACTACACTGCCTAGGACCTGGCGATCTCTTACGATTGCGATCGCGGTTTCGTCACAGCTGGTTTCGATGGCTAACACCGTGGGCATAGGATTTCAACTTTGCTAAAAATTACAACTTTCTCAACGTAATTCTTTACTTCGTAAACCGCCCCCTCCTAAGATCTGCGTTAGTTATGGTTACACCTCAGTAGCCTTTACTCAGAACCTTTTTCTTTCGTTACAAAAGGGAACAAAAATTTATGCGTAGATTACTAGCGGCAATTCTGGTGCTTACGCTCTGGTTTAACTTTGCACCGGCAGCGCATGCAGATCTTTCTCACCTGACCCCTTGCAGTGAATCGGCAGCTTATCAGGCCCGAGCCAAAAACTTTCGCAACACCACAGGCGATCCGGACTCCGGTGCCAAGCGAGCTCAGCGTTATGCCAATCAGCTCTGTGGCGAAGACGGTCTGCCCCGACTCGTGGTAGATGGTCGCTTAAGCAGCGCTGGTGACTTTATTATTCCAGGTCTGATGTTCTTATACATCGCTGGCTGGATTGGTTGGGTTGGCCGTGCCTATCTAATCGACATTCGCAGTGCTAAAGATAAGGAAATGAAGGAAATCATCATCGATGTTCCTTTAGCCCTCAGCAAAATGTTGTCAGGCTTTATGTGGCCGCTGGCAGCATTTGGTGAGTTTTCATCTGGTCAATTAGCCGCGAAGGACGGAGAAATTCCGATTTCGCCTCGTTAGCCTGTCTAGTCTATTATTTGCATTAACCTCTGTTCGCTAAGGGTTCGTGCAGTCTGAATATTTGGAGTCGATTTACCAATGAATGACGATTTTGCTAAATTCTTGTCTTACAGCCCCTTATTGCTGTTTGCCATGTTTTCCTTTACCGCAGTTATTTTGATTGTCGCTAATATCATCTTTCCTGACCGTTTGTTTTTTACCCTCGGGTAGGGGCGCAGTGAGGCGGCTTGTTTAACCGAAACCGAAGTCTGAGGCGTTCTGCTTATCTCCCGTTTGATAGGGTTCGACGAGCTTCAGTGGAGTTGCCACTCTCGGGATTAAATGAAGTTGACTGGATGAATAATTAATCTACTGCCCGCATTGACTGATGTCTCTGCGGGTTTTTGCTGGCAATTTGAGGGCATCAGTTCTACAATCATCGTCCAGCTGGATCGGGGAACTTACCAATGGCATGGGCTTATGTCGGGGAAACGGCCGCGCTGACGGCAGCAGGTTTATGGGCTGGAGCGTCCGTTCTCTACGTTCGGTTAGGAGTAAGCTTGCCGCCCCTGATGCTAAATTTTGCGAAAGGTCTAGTTGCGATCACCTTAATTGGATGCACGCTCTTGATAACTGGCGCAAGCTGGGAGATCCCCACGCAGTCCGGGGGTTTACTGGTGTTGAGTGGAGCGCTTGGTATTGGTTTAGGTGATACGGCTTTTTTTTCGGCGTTAAACGCGTTGGGCGCAAGACGGACTTTACTGCTCGAAACCTCTGCACCTCTTCTTGTTGCACTCTTGGCTTGGGGAATGCTCGGCGAAATTTTGGCTCCCTTAGCCTGGAGTGGCATTCTCTTGACTTCCCTTGGAATTGCCTGGGTCATTGCCGAGCGGACACCCGGGCAGGAGCCCCTTCGCTTGAAACAAGGTCTTTACTGGGCCTTTGCTGCGGCCCTTTGTCAAGCGTTCGGCTCGTTATTTTCTCGAGCGGCTTTGACTAGCTCGGATATCAGTCCCCTATTAAGTACGGGGGTGCGATTGGTCGCCGGAAATTTAGCGATCTTACCTTTATTACTGTGGCGAAGACCGACTAAGCTCCGAATTTCAAGGCGGCTTGGCGCTGGTGTTGCGATTACGGCGTTTGGCGGCACTTATTTAGGAATTTGGCTCCAACAGACTGCCCTTAAATTCGCGCCAGCAGGTGTCGCCCAAACCTTGCTGGCGACTAGCCCTTTGTTTGTATTGCCGCTGGCTGCGATCACAGGGGAAAAAGTGACCGTCCGGGCATTGCTAGGGGCGGTGATTGCCTTGTTAGGGACAGGCCTACTGTTTATTGCGCATTAATATTCCAGCAAACTAAAAATCGGCACAGATGGAAGTTGGGCTCGACCCGCCAAGGCAGTTAATTCAATCACAAAGCCGTAGGCAAGGAGCGTTCCCCCTGCTTGCTCGAGTAGTTCTGCGGCAGCCTTCGCCGTGCCGCCCGTCGCAATCAGGTCATCAACGACTAAAACTTTAGAGCCTGGTGATAAGGCATCCTGATGGATTTCCAAGCAATCTTGACCATACTCCAACTCATAGGACACTTGGTGCACTGCCGCCGGGAGCTTGCCGGGTTTACGAATGGGCACAAATCCGATTCCGAGCTGACCTGCCAATGCCGGACCAAAAATAAATCCGCGCGACTCAATGCCTGCGATCACCTCTGGCGCCAATCCTAATGTTTGGCACTGCTGAGCCATCTGCTCTATCGTTGACCGCAACCCGGCTGGATTGCCAAGTAAGGGGGTTATGTCGCGAAAAGTGATGCCCGGTTTTGGAAAATCAGGGACAGCTCGAATAAGGCTTTTAAGATCCATTAGTCACCAAATAGAAGGGTATGGCCTCTTAAACTATAGTTTTTGTGAGAGTACTGAAGATATCTTTCCTCTGGAATCGTTGAATAAAGAATCCACCCAGAGAAAGCAATACTCGTTCGCAAAACAGTTCGATTTCATCTGGTCCATGTGCCTGCTTTCCCAAACCCATCGTTACTATTATCGAGAAGACAAGTCGATTAGTTTGAATAGGTCCGAGTGATTAACTCTATGGAAATCCAGTTTCGCGAAGTGAATCCCTTTGATTTATGGTTTTGGGTGGAATTTGAAACTGTACCCGCTGCTAAAGAGCAGCAATATGTAGAAGAAACCTTCAATGCCTGGTATTTCTTGGGTCAATTAGGTGGATTTAATGCCGAAAATTTGCAAATTCAAGAAACTGGGGTCGATTTAAGTTATCTCGACTACGATCATGAAACCGCTGATAACGCCATGATGGCACCTATGCACAACATGGCTGATTTTGAGTATGAGGGGCTATGGGGCCGGTGCTGGTTTGATCTGGGCACTAGCGATCCATTTGCCCTCGACGTTTTGCTCAACGCTTTACAGCAACTGGCTAAAAACTATGTGGGAATTAAGCGCATCATCATTGGTGGGCAAAATACTGATTGGCCCGTCACTGAAAATACTGCCGATCGCTCCTTCGTAGAGAATTAACGGCTCATTGTTTCTAATTTCTGCCGAACTCGCACTAATGCCTCGCAAACGAATTCGATTATTAGCTTTGGGTTTAATTCGCGATCGCGATCGCATTTTATTATCGCGCGGCGTTGATCCCGCTAACCACCAAGTGTTTTACCGGGCCTTAGGGGGTGGTGTTGAATTCGGCGAAACTAGCCTTGAAGCATTACGACGGGAGTTTCAGGAAGAAATTCAAGCGGAATTAGTCAACGTGCACTATGTCGCTTGTATTGAAAACCTATTCACGTTCAACAATCACGTTAGACATGAAGTGATTCAGCTTTTTCAAGGCGATTTTGCCGATCCAACTTTTTACATGCGGGATGAAATTGAATTTTTAGAAGGTCGCCGTCGTAAACTCGCTTTGTGGGTCAACTTGGCTGACTGCCGTGCCGGAAAAATCCAGGTGGTCCCAGACAACTTTCTGTCGTTTATTGAGTAGACAAGTATCGACCCTATCCCGAAAAATCTCCGGAAGACTTAACTGACAAGACGCTCTTCAGATTCCACTACCGGAACAACTGTTGTTGCCTGAGGCTTGGTACTCAAGAATTCAGCCAATTGGGACTCAATCTCTCGACGCACAACTTGCCGGTAGTAATAAAAGTGTTCGCTATGTGCACATTTGGCTAAGTAGCGCTCTAGCAGAGCCGGCTTTTGCCTGGCAATAGACCAGAGATGGTGCCAAAAACGCCAGCGCGTATTCCGTAAAACGCCCTGCCGCCAAATAATAATACTTAATGCACGGACAACACTTGCTTTTGGCAGTTTAAACCCCTTGCTCTTTTGTTTTTTAATTTTGGGATTACCCAGCTTCAAAAAGCACCGAAAAACTCGGTCAAGATAGCGATTAGGCTCATAGAGTTGCCAGAAGGCATCCACATATTCGCGCGCAATATCTTCCAAGGGACGAGTCGGCACGAAGTTCATCAGACTGCTCTGATTTCCGTCCTGACGCCCACCAGAGTCCAATAATCGGCCTTCCTTTTCAAGTCGGTACCAGAGTGCTGTTGTCGGGAGAGCCTGTAGCATGCCAAACATAGCGGTAGGAATGGCTGTTTTCTCAACAAAGTTGATGATGCGACTGCCAGCTCCTTTCTTTTCTCCATCAAAACCAATAATAAATCCAGCCATTGGCTGAATTCCTGCCGCCATGATCTTGTCGACTGCAATGCTGAGAGAACTGCGGGTATTTTGGAACTTCTTCGTCAGCTCAAGGCTATCTTCATCAGGAGTTTCAATGCCTAAAAAGACGGAATTAAAGTTGCATTCCTGCATTAATTCCATTAATTCAGCGTCGTTAGCCAGATCGACTGAAGCTTCCGTCTGAAAATCAAAGGGATAGTTGTGCTCTTTCTGCCAAACTTTTAGCTCTTTCAGCAACAACTTCACGTTACGCTTGTTGCCGATAAAGTTGTCGTCAACCATGAAGACGCTGCGGTTCCAGCCCAGTTCATAGAGAAAATCCAACTCTTTCAAAAGCTGCGCAGGCGCTTTGGTACGTGGCTTGCGTCCATACAAAACGATGATGTCACAAAATTCGCATTGGAAAGGACATCCCCGCGAAAACTGGACTGACATGGACTCATAGTCGTTTAAGTCCAAAAGGTCGTAGCGAGGGCTCGGTGGGGTTGTAACATAAGGTTTTTACGTGGCCCGAAAGACCCCGTTCATTTCGCCACGTGCTAAAGCATCTACGAATTGAGGAAGTGTCAGCTCACCCTCATCCAAAATCAAATAATCGACATCAGCAGCTAGCAAATCTACTTGAACTGAACTTGCGTAGGGGCCACCTACGGCCACTGGCTTACCACGCTCTTTAGCTTCTTTAACTTGAGCGAGCATATCCTCTCGTTGCACGATCATGCCAGAAATAATGACAATATCTGCCCAATTCCACTCGTCTTCAGTTACGGAGCGAATATTGCGATCCACAAGCTTGAATTCCCACTCCTGCGGAAGAATTCCGGCTACGGTTATCAGACCCAGAGGCGGCAGGAGCACTTTGCGACCCACTAATTCCAAAATTTTTTCGTAAGACCAGAATGTCGGCGGAAACAGCGGATAAATAAGAAGTGCACGCATTATTTCAAGTTATTAAGAGCAGGACTCTTGAGTATTGCCTATGTAAAAATCAGGCAAACAGCCTAATCATAACAGACCTCAATGGCTGGCCATATGTGCCGATCTGAGTTCTGGTTTAGTTGTCAACATACTGCTTAGACTAATTTTTAAGGTTCTAGGCTGACCAAATTCAAAATTGGACTAGCGTCTTTCGAATTAATTTTTAGCGTCAAGCGCTGTTGCCGTGAATAGAGCAAAAAAATAGTCTGAATGCTGTCTCCCTCTCTCTTATGTTCGATTTTTTATTTGCGATCACAGACTAGTTTCTTTACACGGCTTGAATGACGGGTCTTGCAAGCTAGCGTAATCGTCCTGAGCGCAAAATACTCACAATGAGCCAGAGTCCGAGAAAACTAGCCGTGCTGAATAAAACCGTGCTCACGATAGATAGCTGAGATGATGAGGAGCTCGTCGTTACGATTGCCGCCCCCATAATTAAAGACCCGACTAAAATACTGAAAGATAAACGGTTTGCGGAATCATCAACGCTTCGACGCAAGGACATGAGTTCTGGTAATCGCACATTCCAATTCAGCGACTCGGACGTCAGCCGATCCATAAAAACTTCGAGCTGACGTGGGGTTTGAATGGATAGAGTTTTTAGATCCAAGGCTGTTCGCAATAAGGTTTGCCAAGGGGTTGTTCCAAATAACTGTCGTTGAAAAAGATCTCCCATCAGTGGCTTCACTTCATCCAAAAGATTGATTTCCGGATTGAATTTACGTGCGACCCCTTCTAAGTTCGCCAAACTTTTAGCGTAAAGACCTAAGTTGCGGGGTAGGCGAATTTTATTTTTCCGGGAAACTTGCAAAATCTCATAGAACACTTCGCTGAAGTTCAACTCCGACAAAGAGAGATTGTAATACTTTCGGAGCATTCGTTCATAATCGTTTTCCAGCGTGAGTAGCGCCGTAGATTGCCCAGATTCTGCCAATTCCAAAGTTAACTGTGCGCAGCGCTGAGCATCAATATCTACAATGGCTAACAGCATTTCAGTTAACAGTTGGCGAGTGCGAGGATCTAAGCGCCCTACCATGCCGCAATCTAAAATCGCGGTTCGTCCATCGTTGAGCACAAATAAATTTCCCGGATGGGGATCCGCATGGAAAAATCCGTCCACATAGTATTGCTGAATCGCGTCTTCCTCGATGTTGGGTTCCTTCCTGCCTGCGCTCCTCCCGTGATCCC
>JBCDHF010000224.1:0-7739 GCA_038750375.1 Cyanobacteria bacterium P01_H01_bin.15 | reverse complement strand
TTTAGAAATTTAGGGGGACGAAGTACTCTGACAGGAGATAACAACCGTTCTAGCGTAATGAGCGCCAACCTTTCTCTGTCAACTCATACCGTTTCATGAGTTTCTTTAACTCTGCGCTTGGCGCATTACCTTGCCGATACTGCCGGACCCAAGAGCGGAACGTGCTGTAGTTGATATCCTCCTTATCAGCTAGTTGCTTATGCGTGAAGATCTGTCCTTTAGTAATGGCTTTAGACTTCGTCTTAGCTGTCTTAGCATTATTTTTACTCTGCGTACTTACCCAATTGCGGGCCGTGGGGCCGCGCTGCCCTCCAACAAAAGAAACGCCGTAGCGCTCCCAACCACCCTGGGGGGGGCGAGTTGAGGCTGAGCGAAAACTGCTCAGTGAACCTTTGTAGCCATTAGCGCGGGCAATCTCATGAGCTTCCGAATGATTTAGGCGATCAACATTTTTACTAACTTTCGCTCGGATTGTTTTTTTGACTGATTTGATCTTTGAGGGGGCTTTGACTGCTTTTGAGGGAGCTTTGACTGTTTTCGTAACTTTGGGGGTCGTTTTAGGAGATGCTGTCCGTCCTTGCCGAGACTTTGGTTTCATCAGTAACTTCGGCTTTTTTATCGGTGGCGCTTCAGCAGATTTGGCTGGCTTCTTATCAGCAGATTTGGCTGGCTTCTTGGCGATTTTTATCGGCTTCTCTTTAGGGCTGGGGGCTTTCGTTACCACTGGTTCGGGTTCGACTGCCGTCGGCGCAACCTTTTCTGTCGGAGGCTCGATCACCGGGGACGGCACAGGTGCTTCCAAAGAGGTTAACCTACGCTCAAGGCTTATGAGACGTTGTAAAACCGTTGCTAAATCAAGTGCTGTTTCGGCTGCAGGTGCTTCTGAGGGTGGCTCCGTTGAGGATGTTGTCGTGGATTGAATGCCGATGTGAACAGCAACAGCTTCACGGATAGTTGCGGCAACAGTCGAACTGTTGGACCGTGCCAATTTGCTTAGTAAGACGACCCAGTCTTCAGGAACTCGGGTTGCAATTTGTTTGAGGTTTTCAGACATGGTAAAAGTTCTAGCTCTCAAGAGTGTATTTAGGAAATCACTGGACTCTTTGCCCGTTGTTGGACACCAAATTTGACTTGTCCTCCAAGTTTTCACTTGGATTGTCTATCATCCAAATTTAACGAGGACGAAAATACCTCAAGTCCGTTATTCCAAAGGAATATCTTTTTCGGCGTCTATATTAATTCATGATTTTAAATCACAATAACACTGTTTATAAAATATTTTGCTGAATTGGTTGTTGATTCTTGAAACTTGTTAGGAAAAGATGAGCTATTGCTCACGAATAGTCAGCGAAAACAATCAGTTGCAGAGAGTGATAAATATTATCGTAAACAAGATGGGGCGCTTGTCTGGCAAGGGTTTTGTCTGTTTTCCGAGATGAGTTTGTCCCCAGTTTTATCCATTTAGACAAAGTTGCTGGACATGAGCTTCGGATCGTATTTTCAATATCATCAAGACTCCCAATTAGGGCATTTATCAAAGATTTTGGTGTCGGTCGGCAACTTCAAACTCAGCCTTGAGACTTTCTCAATTGAACTCGGCTGACAATTGGTTTGACTCGCTGTTATGGCTAGGTCAGTTCTGGACCGATCTGTTGCGGATCCCCATCTGCTTGGTGGTGTATGCCCTTAAAATCCGGCTCAATAATGCTTTCGAGAAGGCGTCTCGCAATGGCACTAATGCGGAAGTCGGTCTGCCATTTGCGATCTTAGACCGTTACTTGTGATGTTAGGAAATCATGATGCCTATAGTGGATAGATCCTGGTTTGGAGGAGGACTGTGCAGTGTTGGCATCATTTTTGAGATAGGCGGATTGCATCCTAAGCCTCGTTGAGGAGCCTTGAGTCGGACTGTATAAGCATCCTGAGTTGTTGAGTGATGGTCCTTGCTCTCCTGGGTTGAGAAACGTTTATTTTCAGAAGTTAGACGATTCGCAGGAAAAGCGACACGATCACAAAGTTAGAGATAATGTCCTCGATGGAATTCTCTATATTGCAGCGAGATATTAGCCTTTTTGATGACGTGAAAGAATGTCGACAAATAGTGGAATAGTCGCTACGTCGCTTGAAATCCGAGATCAATGGTCAAAGTTGTGGGTAATTATGAGGAAATAGCTGTGATCGCTACTCGAATTGCGTTATTTTCAGCTTCTATTTTGCCGTACGGATCAATATCTTCATGGGCGTTGCGAGCGGCTACGACGCCACACACTCCTGCCGCTTGAAAACCGTAAACACACGCCATTTTAAATAAAGTCCCGACCTCCATTTCATAGTTTAGGATGTTCAACTGCTGATATTCCTGCGTAATTCCCTGTAGCCAGCGCTGGAGTGAAGGATTAGCAGAGGAATCAGCGCGTTCTTGCCCTTCGTAAAATGAATCTACGGATGCAGTGATTCCTAAATGGAGCGGAATTCTTTCTCTTTTTGCAGCTGTCACCAGCGCAACGGTGAGGAAGGGATCGGCGACTGCGGGGTATTCAGGTGGCGCAATATCTAATGCCGCACCTTGACGACATAGAGCGCCCTGGGAGATCACAACGTCCCCGATGGGGATATGAGGTTGAATCGACCCACAGGTCCCCACACGAATGATTTTGCGAAAGCCAAGACTGAACAGTTCGTTAACAACAATACTGAGAGATGGGGCGCCCATGCCGCTAGTGGCAAAGAGAATGGACTGTCCTGTTGCTAGCTGCCCTATAAAGGAGGCGAGCCCTCGATTCCGAGATAGACATCGGGAGGTGGTGCAATACTCCTCTGCCATGTACTGAGAGCGTTCAGGGGCTCCGGACAAGAGGACATATTCGGGTAAGGTGTCGCCCAAATCTTGGGGTCCAAAACCGATGTGATAGAAGCGCTTGGTCATTGTTTTTAATGGCTGAGAACCGGTTCGGTCGATATACCGATAGGGGATTATTATTACTTGAATTACACTAACTCGTCGCGCTCTACGACAGGTTCCAGGGGCGAAGAAGACCTTCAATTGGTGACAAATATCGAGGGCATACTGACTCGGCCAAGAGCGATTGGGAAGGCGATATGGACAAGAAAAAAGTCGTTTTTATCATCGGGATTGGACAGTCAGGCTCCACCATGTTGGACTATATGATTGGCAGTCATCCCAGTGCATTTTCCCTGAGGAGAAGTCTCCAAGGTTGCCAGCTTTTAGAAAACGCCCCGAAAACCTTTGTCTTCTGTTAGTGATTTTTGGGAGGATTGGTTTACGCCAGCATAGAAGGAGCGACTCTATCAAGCTATTACCAATGCCTGTTTACGGAAAAGAGTTTTGGCGTCATGAGCATCACCTCATTGCGGGGAGTTTAGAGGTGTTAGCACAGATAAATCGCTATCGGGGAGAGGCCAATAAATCAAAGCGTATCTGCGGTGCATAGCAGTTACTAAAAAGACAAGCCCATGGAGATTCGGTTGGATGCTCGTTGGGAGCGGGAATTAGCGCCGGAGAAACTGGCTGAGTTTTATCAACTGACGAATAATCGCAACCGTCCCTATGAGTGGAATCCAGTGGAGGCTGGGTAAGGGTTTGGTCTTGTGCGATCGCAAGCGTAATAGATAAACCGTCTTCTTCTGCTAGGACAGGCCATCACAGTGAGCCAGAGGAGACTTGCTGGCTAACCTAGCAACCGGTTAAAGTTGCCTTCAGTCTTCCTGGAAAAATGCTATTTGCCATGACCTTGCCTGCTGCCCGTCAATTTGCGAGCCTTGTTGATTTAGTCCAAGCGCAAGCCGCTCTCTATGCTGATGAGGTTCTGTATCGGTTCTTGCCGGATGGAGAAACTGAAACAGCCACGTTGACCTATGGGCAGTTTGCGGCCCGCTCGCGGGCGGTGGCAGCCCAATTACAGCAACATTTGGTCCCTCAAGATCGGGTGTTGATCGTGATGCCCTACGTAGCGGGGTCGGAATTTGTGGCGGGCTTTTTTGGGTGTTTATTGGCGCAAGCAATCGCAGTGAGCTGCAACCCGCCTCGGCATCAAAAATCAATTAGCGATATTCTGTGGCGGGTAAAAGATGCCCAAGCTAAGGCGATTCTGATGACCGCTGAGCTAAGGGATAATGTGCGATCACAGTTGTTGAAAAACCCGGATTTGCAGGGGGCGTTAGACGGGGTTCATTGGATTGCGGTGGATGAAATCCCATCAGAAATGGCGCAGAGCTGGCGAGAGGTCAGTTGTGATCGCGAAACGTTGGCGTATTTTCAATATTCTTCAGGGACAACGGGCAATCCCAAGGCCGTGATGTTGACCCATGGGAACGTGCTTCATAATTCGGAAATTATTTTTCAGAGTTTTGGGCATAAGTCGGGAGAGCGCGGTGTAATTTGGATGCCGTTGTTTCACGATATGGGTCTAGTGGGGGGCGTGATTCAGCCCCTGTATGCTGGCTTATCGGTTTCCATTTTGTCGCCGATCGCGTTGATTCAAAAGCCCCATTGCTGGCTGCAAACGATCTCTCGGAATCGGGCTACCACCAGTGGTGGACCCAACTTTGCTTACGATCTGGCTTGTCAATCTGCGATCGCAAATCCACCGCAGGATTTGGACTTAAGTAGCTGGGAGGTGGCGTTTACGGGGGCAGAGCCGATTCGACCGGAAACGTTAGCTCGGTTTACGGAAATTTTTACGCCGTATGGTTTCAAACGAGAGGCGTTTTATCCTTGCTACGGCATGGCGGAAACGACGTTGTTGATTACCGGGGGACAACGGTCAAAACGACCCATTCTGTTGGATGTTGATGCAGCGCGGTTAGCCCAAAACGAAGCGATTGAAACGGATAACCCGGACAAAGTACAAACCATCGTGGGTTGTGGGCATACCTGGTTAGAGGATGAAGTGATTGTGGTTAATCCCGATACCCTCACCATTTGTCCAGATGGGCGAGTGGGTGAAATTTGGTTTCGAGGCCCAGGTTTAGGAGTGGGCTATTGGCAACGCCCGGAGGAGACAGAAAAAACGTTTCAGGCCTATGTTGGCGATGAGGGTCCCTATCTGCGCACCGGGGATCTCGGTTTTCGGCAAGGATCGGAAATTTACATCACGGGCCGACTCAAGGATTTGATGATTTTTCTGGGGCGCAATCATTATCCCCAATACATCGAATCCACGGTTGAAAACTGTCATCAGTCGCTACGGGTTAATGGTACTGCCGCCTTTGCCATCGAAGCGGCAGGTGATGAGCGGTTGATTATTGTGCAAGAAGTTGAACGTACCGCCATTCGAAAGCTTGAACCCGAAGAAATTATCAGAGCAATTCGGCAAAGTGTGGGTGCCGAACATATCATCGAAGTCTTTGCGATCGCATTAATTAAACCGGGGGCACTACCTCGCACCTCAAGCGGTAAGGTTCAGCGTCGGAAATGTCGGCAGATGTATTTAGCGGGCGATATTGAGCCGTTGTTTAGCTGGCAGCTTGATCCCAATGCCGGTAGCGCCATTATGGATTTATTGCGGCAGCAATAGGCTGGATTTGTGAACTAGGGGTGAAAAAGCCTCGAAAACGGCAACTGAGGTTTTTGTGATCGCGTCAGTCAATCTGTCACGCAAATTTATCGCACAGCTTCATCGGATCACTATGACAGAATCAGTGGGCTGCATTTTAGGCACCAAAGAAGCAACGCCGCTCAAATTTTGGGTCAAGGTCAATGGGGATAGTGTGTTGCGTCTGGATGATGTGGTGGAGGTACGGGCCCGTCGCCCTGATTCGGGGGAAGTGGTGCGCTTCTTTGGGGTAGTGGACTATGTAAGGACTTTGATGGAGGGGGCTTCCCTGGATAGCGATACGTCGTTGGCGGCTTCTGGCATTGTGCCAGCGGAAATATCCTATGCGGCCCAAGTCCAAGTTACGCGGATTGAACCGGAAGAATATTTTGCCCCGCAGCCGGGAGAGTCGGTGGAAATCGCACAGGGGGAAAGCCTGCGGGAAGCACTATATTTCGACACGATGGAGCAGCGAATTCCGGCGGGGTTGATGCGGAATGGCTCACCGGTGTATCTGAATTACGAATTCATCAACGGCGAAAAAGGCGCTCACATCAACATTTCAGGAATTTCTGGGGTCGCCACTAAAACATCCTTTGCGCTGTTTTTGCTCTATTCGATTTTTCATGCGGAAGTGTTGGGGACCGAGCGCGCCAACACCAAAGCCATCATTTTCAACGTCAAAGGTGAAGATCTGTTTTTTCTCGATAAAGAAAACGCCAGTTTAGACCTGGATAATCGCGAGCGATATCAGCAGTTGGATTTGCCGGTTGAGCCGTTTCGAAATGTACGTTTTGCCGCGTCCCCTAAACCGGGGACGGAGATGGTGCAGCCCAACTTAAATCAACGAGCCGAAAATATTCACACCTATTTGTGGAGTTTGCGGGAGGTCTGTCGGGAGAATTTATTTCGTTTTTTGTTTGCGGGAGATGATCTGGAGCGAGGGAATCTGGGTTTTTTAGTCAACAGTATGTCGGAAAAGCTATTTCGGTTAGCGCAAAAAAATGACAAACGCGATCGCAAAAATAACGACGAGCCCGGCAGCCATTTAGAAACGGATGAAGCGTATCGATCGGGCAAAACAAAGGTCGAGACGTTTGGAGAATTAATCGATTACCTCGATTTCAAACTTCTCCTGGAAGAGGAAGGGGGGGGGGACTGGTTTGGTCGTACTGCTCCGGCAACGGCAGAAGCATTAATTCGTCGTTTAGCGGGCATTAAACGGGAAATGTCTACCGTTATTCGCGGCGACCTCCCGCCTGAGGAAATTCAACAATATCAGTTTGACCCGCTAGATCCGGCCTATCAGTTGTCCATTGTGGATATCAACAAGCTACCTAGCAAAGCGCAAAAGTTTGTGGTGGGGGTACTGCTGCAAAAGCTGTTTCTCGAAAAAGAGAAACGCGGTCAAAATCCGGTGGTGTTTATTGTTTTGGATGAACTCAATAAATACGCGCCGAGAGAAGGTCAGTCGCCGATTAAAGATTTGTTGGTGGAAATCGCGGAGCGGGGGCGGTCCCTGGGCATCATTCTCATTGGGGCGCAACAAACGGCCTCCGAAGTAGAGCGGCGAGTCGTGGGTCAAGCGGCAATCCGGGTAGTGGGTCGGTTAGATTCAGCCGAAGCCGAGCGCTCCGAATATAACTTTCTCGGAACGGTCTGTCGTCAGCGATCGCTGTTGTTGAAATCGGGATCGATGTTTGTACAACAGCCGCAAGTGCCCACGCCGTTGCTGGTCCAGTTTCCCTTTCCGCCCTATGCCACTCGTCGCAAGGAAGTGGGGGAGCCCGAAGATCAGCAGGAGAAACTGGCAGAAGCACTGTCTGTTTTTGATGACGACGATATGCCGTTTTGAGCGACCGGTTACTCGCGTTTTCTGGTCATCGCGTCGCAGAAAACCAGGGCGAGTAAGGAAAGTAAGGCGGCGGGTTCTGGGGTTGTTGGCGAATCCGTATGTCCGAATTGGATGTTGTCAAAGATTGAAGGCGCATTCAAAGACAAATTCAATTCAACTTGGATTTCATCAAACAGACTATCTGTAAACCCGTAAAAGAGGCTAAACACACCTACTCCAGCCGAGAACGACTCCACCACTGAGCCATTCAGTAAAGCAGTAAAGGTTGCGGTTCCTGGGGAGTTACCAACTAGACCAAATGCCGCCTCTGTTTGAGTATTCACAAACTG
>JBCDHF010000223.1:0-7746 GCA_038750375.1 Cyanobacteria bacterium P01_H01_bin.15 | reverse complement strand
GTGGGCTTATGGCTAATGGACGACACGACCATCAGCAGTTTTAGCGGCATCGATTTGCTCACTGGTTGGAGCGTCCGCACTACTGGGGACTTTGATGCTGACCTCGCTCCGGACGTCATAATCCAAAATAATACGACAGGGGAGGTCGGGGTTTGGCTGATGGACCAAACTCGCATTGGTGGATTTGCAGGGATTGATCGTTTAACGGGTTGGAGTGCTCGCGCTACGGGTGATTTTAATGACGATAACAACACTGATATTCTGATCCAAAATGACACGACGGGAGAAGTGGGTGTTTGGTTTATGGAGGGCACCAACATTACTGGGTTTGCCGGAATTGATCTTCTGGATGACTGGACAGTGCGTGGTACTGGAGATCTGAATGACGATACCAATCCCGATGTCGTCATTCAGAACAATACCACTGGCGAAGTGGGGGTCTGGTTTATGGAAGATGCTCGGATTAGCGGTTTCGCGGGGATAGATCAACTCGAGGGTTGGACCGTTAGCGGCGTCAGTGATTTTTCCGGCGATACTAGTCCAGACATCATGATCCAAAACGATATCACAGGTGAAGTCGGGATCTGGCTAATGAATGACGCCAGAATTACGGGCTTTAGCGGGGTTGATGTACTAAGCGGTTGGACTGCGATCGCATAGCGAGGCTGCACTGAAGGACCTGGGTGCCTTAGTTTGGGGATAGAGTAGACACCATTGGATATTTAAGTATTGATCTGCCTCAGTACTTAAATATCTGAGGGCTATCGATTTTCTGACGTTAGTAATTTAGGCGTGAGGATTTAAATCGATCACAGGAGAGGTTATGTGCTCTCTGGCGAGACGGTGCTAACTTGAACTAACGGATTCCTTTATTAGAAGAAGACGCAATTACATTTCGTCCGCCAGAGAGGGTTCATAAAGAGAAATAAAGTAGTGAGAGAAAATGATTGTCAGTTAATACAAAATTGATTAGGCAGTGCGACAGATGAGCGGTTCAGAAACCTACCAAATGGTGATCTCTGTTCGCAAGGTAAGTTCAAAATGGTATTAGTTTTAGGGCTGAAGATTTTTTGATTCATGTGTTTTCCCGAAAGAGTATGGCGCTGACGGATGCTTGCTGCATGGAAAAGCTTTTCTCCTTTAGCCTCAAACTCACTTCAGCGTCAGCATAAATCCAGACAGAACCGCCTCCTCAGACAATGTCGTCGGATGTTCTAAAATCTCAGTTGTCTCAAAATTGTCCTTTGTAATAACGACGAATGTATCGGGCTCATCAACATCACCCGGCAGACTGCTGTTGATGAGCTAAACAGCATCGCAAAGAAATAGGCGAGGCGAAAGCCCCCCAAAACAAAAAGCATTGCTCACACTTTACCCAACTTGTTCCAAGTAATAGTCAAACCGAGCCTGGAGTTGTGTGATCGCAAGATTTTGAGACCAGTACTCAATGAGGGTATGACCGAATGCCCAAGCGTTTTTATCGGGCTCGGCATTATTGCGCAGCAGCAACGGCCAAAGATTCAGTAGGTCAAAATTTGGTGCATCGGTATTTTCTTCTGCCAGCAAACCAAACAGATCATACGCGAGCTGTAATTTGCCAATCACCAACGGCAACTGCTCAACGGGAATCTGCTCTGCCAAGACATATGCCAAGGCGGGATTGCCGGTACTAAGCGTCGAAAGAAACTGCAACACCGGTGTTTTAAGTAATGAAGTGACCCCCTGAGTTGTCGTAAGTTGACGAGTATAACGATCAATAATCTGGGCTGCAGTCGTAATTTTGACATCGCGATCGCAAAGAAATCGTGCCAGTCGCTGTTGTTTGGCTGGCTCTAATTTACTCAAAACCATTAGCGCTAGATCCTCAAACCCCCAACTTGCTCTGTCGCCGATTTGATTGGCAACCGGCAAAACTGCAACATCCAACTCTGCCAGTAGTTCTGCTCGATATTCAACCGCTGCTCGGATATTTTTCTCCTTCGTTCCATCTCCTGTCGTCCAATCATAAGGAGGAGCCCATTCTTTCAGCGGTCGGAGTTTATCCACCTGGGTAACGACGGTAATCAGAGGCAGTTCTCCACGAATCGCCCCTAAAAACTCCTCCACAAACGCCACATCCATCTCCAACGTCGGGTCGAGAGCCGGGGTCACTAACAGTAAGATATCCGCCTGTCGCGCATACTCCAATACGCGATCGCGTAATTCTGGCCGACCCACTTGTTCATAGCCCGGCACATCCCAGAGGCGGAGTGTTTCGCCACCGGGAAGCGCCCAACGATAGTCTTGAATCTCTTCCGTATTTGGTAACGGCGCTGTTTCAGCTTGTTCTTGTTGAAAGAGGGAGTTAATTAAACTACTTTTCCCGGCACCAGTCCGACCTGCCAACAGGATATTCAACGGTTTTTGCTTGACTGCCGCTACGGGCTCGGCCTGGTCCAAAATCGCTGCTAGCGTTTCCGTTTTCGCTGTGGCTAAACTCGGTTGTGTTTGCGTTTCAACCAATGTCGTCACCGGGGCATCCCCATAGAGCGCCACGGCACGACGATACAGATTTCGTAGAGCCTTTTCCCGTAATAAACTACTGAAATTTCCGAGGAGTTGCACATTAGCCTGACGACCGAAGCGATTCGTCGCCTGTTTTGCGATCGCAACGGTGGGATTAATCAGCCATTGTAGACCTCCCCAAACCTGAAAAAGCTTGCGAGCAGAGGGCTCTACTTGCTGATAGGTTTCATAGGCTCGGTAAGCTTGCCCCACTGTAACGTTGTTGAATACGGGTCCTAACTGCTCAATCCAACTGCCGATATCATCTACGGTCCCTTGAAGTAACTGATAGGCATCGGGCACATAGATATTGAGCAGAGGATATTTAACTTCCGGATTGTAGTAGCGGGCGACCTCTAGTAACAGCTCTTGGCAGCGCTCCCGAAATAACACCCCGTCTTCCCAAATGGGCGGATCGTTACGAGATTTTTCCAGGACGGTGATTAAGATTGCTTCATCATCATCGGCGATGATGGCTTCTGGGTTAGCGGGAGCGGAAAAAGATCCTTGTTCCGACGGTTTTGTCCAATGGGAAAGCACCCAACGCCAGGCAATAAATACCAGTAAAATCAATGCCCACAGCCAGCTCAAACCCCAGTGCTGAATCTGGACCACCGCCGCAATCAGGATAAATCCCAGGACACCGAACACCGGAATGGCTAAAAGAATAATTTGCGATCGCGTAAGTAGCATTTTTTCGCTTCACCCCTGCTCTAGGATTCTTGCTATCAGACTGAAATAGGAGATGTTATGGCAGCCGCCACTTGTGCAAGGTGGCGGCTACGTGCCAGAACGCTCTAGGATTAGGCGACTTACGAATTCAGAAGTGTCCTAAGCGATCTGGCGAAGGCTATATTCCGATTTAAAGGGTACAGGGCTGCCTGCCCTGCCTCAAAAAATGCAGATAGACAGCGGATATTTCCAGGCACGCCCTTCTTTGGCCTTGAGCGCACCGATAATCGGGAACACGATCGCCACTATGCCCAGCGGAATAAAGAGTAAAAACCCAATTAAGACAAACAATAAGACACCGCAAATAATGAAATAAATCAACTCAGATATCATCCAATTGGCAACGATTTTTCCATGCAGATCCAGTTCCGGCATCTCTTCTTTTTTGATCTGCCAAATCACAATAGGAATCACAAGTCCGGCTATCGGTACGACAACACCCGCCAATTGCGAAATGTGTATCAGCATCGCCCACTGTCTCGTATTTTCATCCTGAATCATAGATTTCTCCGCTTTTCCCAGGAAAAGCCACGCTTAGCGATATTTTAAGTCAGCTAATTTATAGCACTCATATCGCAGTCGCCTCCTTCGTATAGCAATCGCCACCTTTACAAGGGAATTGTTACGTGCCGGAACGCTTTAAAATTAGGCAGCTCAGAATCGGAAGGATACTCAACGATCTGGCGAAGGCTATAATCTTCAGTCGTTTAGCGAGCCTACGATTTGTTCAAACAATAGTTCTGCACGATGACCCAAAAAATTTGCGATCACATTCGCATCGTTTTAGTTGAACCGGCTGGTGCCTTAAACGTGGGCTCGGTGGCGCGGGTGATGAAAAATTTTGGACTAAAACAACTGATCTTGGTGAATCCCAAGTGTGATCACTTGGATGATCCGGCTCGCATGATGGCCGTTAAAGCAGTCGACATTTTGGAGTCGGCTCAGGTCGTTGAGACGATGGCAGCAGGATTAGCGGGATGTCAGCGCGTAATCGCCACAACGGCTCGGTCTCGTTCTTTGCCGACTGCGTTGCAAACGCCCCGTCAAGCATTTCCCTGGCTGATGGAACAGCCCGTAATGGGCGCGATTCTCTTTGGCAATGAAGAAAGCGGGCTTAGCAATGAACAACTAAACTACGCTCAACGTTTTGTCTCTATTCAAACCAGTCCTGACTACCCCTCTTTAAATCTCGCGCAGGCGGTGGGTGTCTGTGTGTACGAACTGAGTCAACTTGTCCCGAGTCTGCCCACAGATACGCCACGACCAGACTCAAGCATCGCACCCACGGAAATTTTGGAAGGTTACTACCAGCACCTTGAGCAAACTTTGCTCACTGTGGAATTTTTATATCCGCATACCGCCAAAGCTCGCATGGAGAAATTTAGGCGCCTATTTGGACGTGCCGAACTCACGACGGAGGAGGTTGCATTATTGAGAGGAATTTTGGGGTCTGTGAACCGGCAACGTGAACAGAAGTAAGTTTTTGCGAGGACTCAACACTCATTTATGGCGTCGTTGGCAAATGACAGCCTTCGTCAGATTGCTTAGAGTACTTCTGATTTTGAATTGATTAATTCTAAAGCGTTCTGGCACGCAGCTGCCCCCTTTCGAAGGAAGCGGCTGCCATAAAAAAGGCGTGACCGCAGCCACGCCTAGAAAAAAAATTATCAACTAAAGTTCCGATTAACGCTTACGGATGTTACGCGCCATGCTCAAGAACATGTCCATTTCAGGAGCGGGCTTGGACTCTTCCGCAGCCGGAGTCTCAACGGGAGCAGGAGCCGGAGTGGGCTCTGCTGCAGGAGTGCTGGCCACCGGTGCAGGTGCTGCCGGTGCCGGTGCAGCAGGTGTCACGTTCGGAGTGAAGGAACTTGCTCCAAAAGAAGTGGCCTGACCCGAAGTAGAAACCGCTTCTTTTTTCGCTTCAACGCGCTTGCGTCCGGTTGCATTAACTTCTTCGACAATCTCTGCGCCGCTACTACCGTTTACTTTCGGGAAAGTATGACGAACCCGATTGGGCTTGCGCATGTAGTCGATATCACCGAATGTTTTTGCTGAATCAGGATCTAGAAAAAATGCTTCTTTGCTTTTCTTGGGCTGAGAACCGCCGTTGCCGAACAATCGCCCGAATAAATTTGCCATGTGCCCTAATAGATTAATGCTGTTAAAGTTACTGATATTTACAGATTATCAAAAAATATATCAGATAGATTAAGTTTTCTCATAATTGCCAACATTATGTGTCTGCGATCGCGTCGTTTCGTAAGGCCGTTAGATCTAGCTGAGTAAGCGATAAACAAGGGTTTTCAAGGGAGCTGGCGCCTCGAAGTAGGCCCACATTAGCGCCAGGACAAAGATGAGCCAGGGTCTCCGGCGTAAAGCGGTCTCTGAGATTCCCGATCGAATTAAGCTGCCGAAACCAATGGAATGTTTTGGCGGTGCGTAGTGGCACAGCCTGTCCATACTGATTGCAGAGCACGTGACGGCCTGTAAATAAAACACCCCCTTGTTCTGGCCAATACCAGCAAGCAGAGCCCGGAGAATAACCAGGAGTCCAGATAGCCTCACCTAAAAAATCATGGCTGTAGGCGGACTGGAACGTCTGACAGCGAACTGTGGGGAATAAATAGGCTTCTTGCTCTTGAATTAGCACCGAACAATTGAACTCAGCCTGTATTTTTGGCAGTTGCGCACTGGCGCCATTGCGGTGGGTAATGAAAAGTAGTTCAACGCCTCCCTGCTCCTGGAGAAAAGTTTGGGTCGCCTCAGTCCAAGGAGGACAATCGATCAAGAGACTTCGCTTGGAAGCCGCAATTAAATAAGCACTGCCCCCCAATGTTTCGCGGTTGGGAGGAAATCGATAGAGCCCGGGCAGGATCTGCTGAGGGGACTTTCCGGCTTCGTTAGTGCTGAAACTCTCCAACCCGGATTAGCATGATGAAGTGCGTCGGTTAGCTTAACATTAATTGCGACCCATCCCTGCAAAAGTTTTGGTCCTTGCTGCCAGGATTTCGAGGCGTCTGTCTCACCAGGTTCTGGGTGTTTTGGCTGACGTCTCTGCCATCTCTTTGCCGCCATCTTTTTAGACCTATAATGCCCTGGTTTCTGGTTGTTCTCTTAATCTCAACATCCGTCTATTTATTCCTCCGCGTTTCGTTGAGTGCCGCCGCACGCAGACAAGAGGACAAACTTGTCAAGACTGAATCTGAACAGAAGCCCGCGCCCGCCGAAGCCGTTCCCGTCCCAGCTCAAGCTCAGGCTCGACCCATTACCCCCGGCGAAGAATCCACGCTACGGAACTGCTTTCCCTTTGGGATTTACTTCTTGCAGCAAATTGACTACCGACCGCAAGCCATTATTTGCATGGGCAAGCTGAGAGCGGTTCCGCAAAAAGCCTATGAAACCGTTCGCCGCAACGTCGAACGGGAATTTGGGGATCGCTTCGTCGTGATGTTTCAAGAAAGCTTTCGCGGACAGCCTTTTTTCGCGCTGGTGCCCAATGTTTTTAAAGAACGAGAAGAGGAAACCGTTACAAAACCCTTCTTGGCGATCGCGTTACTGCTGCTCACATTAGTCACCACGACGCTGATCGGTACTGAACTGAGCGGTTACGACGTCGAAGCGATCGGGGAAAATCCTCAAATTCTACTCTCCGGATTGCCTTACAGTCTGGCGCTCATAGCAGTCCTCGGGGTTCGCGAAGTTAGTCACTATCTGGTTGCCGTTCGCTACCACATTCGGGCAACGCTCCCGTATTTCATCCCGGTGCCATTTTTTCTGGGAACCTTAGGCGCGTTTATCCAGATGCGATCGCCGATTCCTAATCGCAAGGTATTGTTTGATGTGGCTTGGGCCGGTCCTGTGGGCGGATTTATCTTGACGCTGCCTCTTTTGCTCTTTGGTCTCTCTCAATCCACGGTGGTATCGCTGACTGATGAGAGTAGCTTGGTCAATGTAAAAGCCCTGGATCCCCGCTTCTCTCTCTTGCTGGCGTTAATGTCTAAAGCCGTGTTGGGCAACCAATTGGGACCTGACATGGCGATTAATCTTCATCCCCTTGCGATCGCAGGCTATATCGGCTTAGTGGTGACGGCCATCAGTTTGATGCCAGTGGGCACCTCAGATGGAGCCCATATTGTTCATGCGGTTTGGGGACAGAAAACGGCGGCGCTAATCGCTCAGATCGCGAGAGTTTTGGTCTTTATCTTGGCGCTGACTCGACCTGAATTTTGGCTGTGGACTATTTTTCTCTTCTTGATGCCCAATGCTAATCAACCAGCACTCAATAACGTCACAGAATTGAATAATTGGCGAGATTTTTTGGGGTTGTTAGCCCTGGCGTTACTGATCTTAATTTTGGTGCCATTGCCCCATTCCCTATCTCAATTGCTGAATTTCTAAACCTGTCTTCGTGACTGCACCCAAATCCGCAGTCAGCGCTAACCTCCGGCGGCGCTGGCTCACTCAGCG
>JBCDHF010000222.1:0-7792 GCA_038750375.1 Cyanobacteria bacterium P01_H01_bin.15 | reverse complement strand
TTGTGCTGGATAGTTTGCCTGCCTTGGCGCAGCTCAATCAGCTTGTCTCCCAGGGGGTTTTAGCGGCCTTTAGTTGCGGGGGGTAGTTGGGTCTTCTCCGCTTTGCACGCAAGTCGCTAGCTGTCTGATTAATTTAAGTTTCTTGCAAAACTCCAGTTGTCGGCTCTTGTTGTGGCCACAACTGGATTTTTCTTGTCATTTCAGTCACGCCTCATAATTGAACGAAAATTACTGGACTTAGGCAGATATGGGGACGTCGTATCGGATGCCAGCGGCTTCCCATCGTTGCAGTGCTTCACCCAAGCGATCGCAGTCGGCAATGAGACTTATGCGGACAAATCCTTCACCCCCTTCGCCAAAGGCATTACCGGGGGTGAGGACGACTCCCGTTCTTTGCAAAACATCTAGGGCAAAATCTGTGGAATTTGAGTTTACGGGACACTGCACCCACAGATACATCGTGGCGCGACTGGGAGTAACGTTCCAGCCCATCTTGGCTAGTCCCTGAATTAGAAAATCGCGACGGCGAGAATACCGATCTTGTGCTTCTTGCACATAGCTATCGGGAAGTTGCAGTGCCGTTTCTGCTGCTTTCTGAATGGCCGCAAAAATTCCATAGTCGAGATTAGTTTTTAAGGTTCGCAGTCCTTGAATGACTGTCTCATTGCCCACCACAAATCCTACGCGCCAACCGGCCATGCTGTAAGTTTTGGACAACGTATGAAACTCAACGCCAATGTCTTTGGCTCCTGGAATTTCGAGCAAACTGGTCGGCTGGTAGCCATCAAACGCGAGTTCGGCGTAGCAGAGATCGTGGACAAGTAAAATGTCGTGGTGCTGAGCAAAGGTGACAATTTCTTCGAAGAATTCACGGGGGGCAGTAGCTGCAGTGGGATTGTTGGGGTAGTTAAAGTAAAGAATTTTGGCTTGTTGTGCGATCGCCTCGGGGATTTGGGTCAAATCAATTAACCAGTCTTGCTCGGGCTTGAGCATTAAGGGATAAATGGTTCCTCCCGCAATGAGCGGACCCCGAAAATGGGCAGGATAGGAGGGACTCGGTACTAGGACTAAATCTCCAGGATTGACATAAGCCAGAGCCAAATGGGTGAGGCCCTCTTTCGAGCCTAAGAGTGGCAGCGCTTCACCCTCCGGATCTAGGCTCACGTTGTAACGTCGTAAATACCAGTCAGTGATGGCTTTGCGGAAGCTGGCAGTGCCTTCAAAGGGCGGATAGCCGTGATTTTGTCGCTCATTGAGTGCAACTGTTGCTGCTTCAATGACCGGTGCGGGAGTGGCGCCATCGGGATTACCCATGCCTAAATCAATGAGATCCAAGCCCTGTTCGCGTGCTCGCGCTTTAAGCTCATCGAGGCGAGCAAATACATAAGGCGGCAGTTTATTTAGGCGGTCAGCACGGGCGTTAATCCAGTCCACGGTCATAGGTATTGTGGGGCAAAGGGCACAAAATGTTCAGAATCAATATTTTGACATCTTGCCCTACACTCCTGCTAATGGTTTGCAACGATGCTTAATTCGCTAAATTATCCCAGTGAAAAACTGTGTGTCAAAATAGCTCAACCCGTATTTTGCTTAAATATTCTGGGGAATAAACCTGTATTTGTAATGAAATTCCTAGCTACCTTCAGCAGAAATGTACCGTTTTTTCGAAGGGAGTCTTCAGTCACTGATGATTAATTCGGGGTGTCAGATCGAATACTGGAATAATTGTTTCTGATTTGGGGACGTACAGAGCGTTTTACCGACCCTAATCTTGAGAAACCTAATTTAGTGTTTCAACTGACGAAGGATTGATTTTGTGAATTTACCAAGGATTGCTGACATGAGGTGGCGACATGTATAGATTATTTCTGTTACGAAGCTGCGTTTGGCTATCTATCTTGGGCATGGGTGTTCCGATTCTGCCCCAATATTCGAAGGCTGTCGAAATTTCGGAAGGCAATCATTCGGTCGAGCGCAAAAAAGCCGACAGTACTGATACGCAGACCTCTCAGCAAGATGATCCGCCGCCCAAAGTGAATGATGTGGGCGGGTCTCGCAGTCCTGGCACGAATCTAGAAGGCTGTACTAATCAACCCTTCACTGGCAGTTCGCCTCCGCCCCTGATACTCTTGAGTTCATATGAGGCCATTTCTGTTTCGGCCAGACCAAAATTTGTGTGGTATTTCCGGGATGCTCAGCCGTATCCGCTGACGTTTCGTCTTTTAGCCTTTGATTCGGAAACTGGGCAAGCCGAGTTGCTACATGAGAGTCCGGCTGGGCAGCTACAAACACGACCCGGGATCGGCTATCTTTCCTTACCGAGCGCTGTCCCTGATTTACAGGTGGGAGAGGAGTATCTCTGGCAGCTGGAAGTGCTTTGCCAGCCGGGTCGGCCCCTGAAAAATTTGTTTGTTGAGGGTTTGATTAAAATTGCGCCTCCTCGAGCAAGCTTGCAAATCGAAAAAATCATCGACCCTTACGACTTGGCTCAGCGCTACCAACGGTCTCAGCTTTGGCAGGATAGTTTAGCGATCGCAGTTACTTTACCGACTGAAGAAATCGAGACCCAGCAATTGAAGCAGGGTTTGTTTCAGAATTTTGGTTTAAATCCCTCATGGTCTAAGCAAATTGCTCAATCGCCGGTTTTTTATTTGCCGGACAATTAAGTGGATGATGCTTGAGGGCCAACAATTGTGTGGATGATTTTCTGTTCCGATAAGCGAGGGGGTTTTTGAATGTAAGCTGTCTTGGAGTAGCCAAGTTTTGCCTGTTTACTGAACGCCTACGGCGCGACCCGACGAGCCAAATACAATCGGGCGTTCTTCGGGGAGTGGCTCCCAACCGACGTCAAAATTGCGTTGCCAAGCGACTTCTCTGGCCGTACGAAAGGCTTCAAAGCTATCTGGACGGACAATAAACGCCAGAAATTCTTTTTGGGGGTCGAAGTCTTCTAATAGCTCATGAAAGTTAGACTCTCCTTGTTCTAAATTCTCGACGGTTTCACCCACGACGCCAGTGCGCAAATCATAGCGGCTGCCATCTAGCCCCACGATACTGACTTCATAATGCTGGGTTTGGACTTTTATTTTTTGGAATTCAGCTAATTTGTTGACAACACATTGTTGGTGTTTTTCAATCTCTTCTTGGTAGAAATCTAAGCCTAAATCACCGAAGAAACGAGGAATATTCGGCTCTTCACAGTCTGGTAATTTATCGAGTTCTTGGGAAATCAACCCATCGGCTTCTAACCAGTTGATGGGAAAAATTTGATTGCGGCTGACTTCAAAAAAGCGGGCTAGTTTACGGCTTTCAGAGACCAAGGGCGTCCGAACAATGGTTCCGGCTTCGACCGCGACCAACGCTACAAATAGACCCACAAACATCAAAACGCCAACGGTATTGGTCAGAATATCGAGAAAGGAATCGAGATTCTGTTGGGGTGTGGATACTCTACGATTGCGGACTCGGCGATTCATGGGGTTGGCGGCTCCTCGGGTACTTCAATTTTTAATATCCAATCGCTATCAATGGGTTCATAGCCAATATCAATCCCTTTCGCTTCAATTTTGCTGCGCACCTCGTCGAAAATGGCAATCCCCTCTGGCCGCACCGCGACAATTAAATATTCGCGATCACGAGCAGTACTGACTTGTTCAATCAAGTCGGTCAAGGCTGAGTAGGGTGCTTGCAATTCTGCTTGCTGGACTAAGGTTTTTTCCGGATGAATAATGACCCCTTCTCCAGTTACTTCGATATAGCGGGGCGTTTTACTAAGATTTTGTCCCGCGTCCACTTTGGCAATAATGCGAATTTCTTTTTGATCGCCAAAGGCTTGGGTGGAAATCACAATAATGAGCAAAATCAAGGTGCCAATCGTACAGGCCAAGATTGACAGAAATGGAAATAGTTCGATGTCTGTTTTGAGACGGCGACGGCGATAGCGCATAACTCTACTCGTCAGCGATTTGTTGTTCGACAAACATGACTTTGCGCGGTTTGCGCATCTCTTTGAGCATAGGTTGTAGCTCTGATAAAGTTTCGCGCAGTTCAGTAAGCGATCGCTCAACCATGGAGGCTCGCTCTAGTGCTAGTAAGGAGCGATCCATTGAATTTTGCAACTTGGCAAATTCATGCAGGCGGCTGGTCGCTTTTTCCAGGCCGGAAACTCGTTGGGCTAGGGTGTCAGCGGCTTGATTGAGTTGATCGCTGATACGCTCCGATTGGCTGGCAAAATCCATTGCGATCGCTTGGTAGCCTGCTTTGACTTCCGCCACGATCTGGCTGACTTCCTGAGATAAAGATGCCGTATTTTGCTGCTGTTGCGCCAAGGTCTCCAGGAACTGTTCGCGATCGCGCTGGGCATTTTCGGAAACTTGTTCGATGCGAGTAATTAACGCTTCTCCGGAACTTTGCAGGCGTTGAATTTCAGTGATGAAGCTGGATGTAAAGAGTTGGGCGGCTTCTTTGGCGTAGAGCTGGGCGGGTTCGACTAAGGCTTCTCGATTGGGAAGTCGGTCATCGAGCGTGGCGTTAATAAGGGTCTGCAACTCGTCTGGTTTGGGCAATCGCGCTTCCAAGGTTTCTTCGAGGACTGCCTGCAAGACTTCTGGCTTTGCTCCATCGCTGACGACTTCCGGTCTGGCAACTTTTAGGCGGGGTAACAGGCGATCATTAATGTAAATGTCAATGCGTAACAGTACCTGCGCTTCGTACCGTTCGACCAAAACAAGCGGAATCATAACGACGACACTGAGCAGTAGCGCCAGCAGCGTGGTGTCAAATGCTGTGGCTAGACCGCCCGTTACGACGCCAATGCCTTCTTTAATTTGGTCAATTTGCCCCGCCTCTTCGAGAAAACCGGAAAAACCGGTGACTGCCTGACTAATGCCGATCACCGTACCGATAAAGCCCAGCAACGGAATCGCCCAAACCAGAATGCGTGGCAGGGAATAAGACGATTCGGAGGCGCTGCTGTAAAAAGCTGAATCATCCAGGGCAACTTCGGCAGCGGTTTTGCGATCGCCGGAGAGTCGATAGGCATTTAAGACTCGGTTACAGCGAGTGGCAATAATGGAGCGTTCGTTAGCCAGGGTTTGCTGCAAGGCTGTGATTTGGTTCCAGGAGGAGTCAGCCAAGACCATTTGCTCCGGAATCCAAGATTTGCGGAGGGCTCGGCTTTCTCGGTTGAGCTTGGTCCATTTGATAACCGTGATGGCAAAAACCAGCGTGGCCAGGAAAATTACGGCGGGTTGAGTGAGTCCGCGATTCAGGACTAGTTGACCAATATAGAAATCTCGAAAGGGAGTCAGCCCAAAAAAAACGCCCGTTGTCATGAACGCGGCGGCAATAAAGGCGACTAGGGGTTCCGCATCTAGCTCTCGGCGATCGCGGCGGGCAGCAGACTTTGGCATAAAAGGTAAGTCAGTGAATAGTCCAAAATCAGCCACCGATTTGGGGTCTGATCCAGTGAGCTTTGAGTACATGAGGCAGTTTGGAAAGTGCCGAAATCAGCAGCATGTCCGGTGAACTGAAAGCTCAATTACCTAATATATCCTGTCTGCTTAGGGCTTCTAATTTCTGAGAAGGTTCTCATTTTGGCTCGGTATTCTCGGCGATTTTGGTCGGCATAAGAAATCTGAGCGCTGTTTGCGATCGCAGCCGTAAAAATAGCTGATTTTGTGGCGGGATTGTTGCAATGTTTGAGTCTATGGCCGTTGGGTCCCTAAAAAGACGGCTGTCAAGACGGAACAAATAATCCCGACTAAAAAACTACTAGTAAGAGAGACACCAACGGTTAACGTCTCTGCTGCGAAGGAGTTTTGAGGTAATTGGAATTGTTCGACAACTTTTTTACTGACGGGTGAAATGAGTGTTGAGGTGACGGTTGCCGTGCCGATACCAACCCCGGTGATCGCAGTGGCTTGATTCAGCGTTTGTTCGATAGGGGTTTGCTCGATAGTGAGGATAGTTTCAATGGTCTCAGTGAGATTGGTTAGGGAAGGCAGTTGTTCACTGAAGATTTGTTGATCTAAGATGAGTTGTTCCTGATATTGCTTTGTCGCTTGATAGAGATACTGATTTGCAAATTCGAGATTGCTATCAGGAAAGTGGTGCCGGAGGTCTGCGACACGTTTTTGATCGTTATTGATGTTGATTTCGATGATGCAGATACGCTCTGTCAATTTTTTTAAGCTAAGACTTTAAGCGTATTTGATGGCTATGGCTTCAGAGAACAATTCCTGTAAACCTCGAAGTGGTGGGGTTTAATGTTGGATGGTTTGTGTTAGACTGTCTAGCAGTTTTTTGACCGTTCCCGAGGCTTCTTTCAGGTCCTGTTTGCGATCGCGAGAGTCGCAGTAGAACCAATCGATTTTGTGGCGATGCAAGAATAAGTTAAGAAATTCGCTGAGCAGAGTGCTTTTAAGGTCGCTAATGGTTTCAGGGTTGGTGTCGGCGGTGAACAAATAAATGAGGGTGTGGTTGTCGGCCTGGTTGAGTTCGTAGAGGTGGCTCTGGGGCAGGGTGCCTTCACCGCTTAATTCCCACAATCGCCCCAACCAACCCGACACCGACAACTGCCGTCAAACATCCCGCCATAATTCTGGTATCTTTCACCAATGTTTGAACTGAGATATATAAAGCGCATCGATCTCGACGGGCTTCCTGAAGACTCGACCGCCCATGCCTGTTCAGCTCTTTAAACGCATCGTCAATCCCGAGGTCTCCGCCCCCGAAAAAGCCCGAACAGTTCTGGCACAAGCCGCCAAAATTCCGCCAGAGTTCAATCCACTGGACTTAAAGCTATCCTTCTGGGGCAGATTGTTTGGTTTTGGCAATCAGTCCGTGCTTAGGCGCAAAAATCATTGCCAGCATAAACAATAACGTTTGAAGCACGACGATACAGCCCCCCGTAGAGCCGTCGATGTGGTAGCTAATGTAAGTGCCCATGACGCTGGAAAAAACGCCACTAGCAATGGCTACACCGAGCATCCGATCAAAGCGATCGCAAAAAAGATACGCAGTAGCGCCAGGGGTAATGAGCATAGAGACTACCAAAATAATGCCAACCGTTTGCAGCGCTGCGACAGCAGTCAGAGATAAGAGCGCCAGCAAAACATAGTAGAGAAAGGTGGTGTTCAGCCCGATAGAGCGCGCGTGGGTCGCATCAAAACAAAAAAGCATTAGGTCCTTGCGTAAGATTGCCAACGTCAATAGCGTCACTAAGCTAATCACGACCGTTTGAATAATGTCCTGCTCCGAAATCCCGAGCACATTGCCAAACAAAATATGGCTTAAATCCAGAGAGCTACGAATCTTGGAAATCAACACGAGCCCCAAAGCAAAAAATCCGGTAAAAACAACCCCAATAACTGCATCTTCTTTAATGCGACTATTGGCATCGATAAAACCAATTACCGCTACCGACGCCAGTCCAAACACAAATGCCCCCACCGCCAGCGGTAAATTTAGAGCATAAGCCAAAATCACTCCGGGCATTACGGAATGGGACACCGCATCACCCATCAAGGCCCAGCCCTTAAGGGTCAAATAGCAAGATAGCGCTGCACAAACCGCTCCTACCAAAGCACTCACCCAAAAGGCCTTCACCATAAATGTCAGTTGGAACGGGGCAATAAGCCAGTCGAAAAACTCCATGATGATTAGGGTTGAGGGTTTGCGCTCGCAGACGGTATAGCAGCCGACATCTTTGTAAGGGGGCGGCTGCGTGCCAGAACGCTCTGGAATTAGGCAACTCAAAATCACAAGTGTCCTAAGCGATCTGGCGAAAGCT
>JBCDHF010000221.1:0-7797 GCA_038750375.1 Cyanobacteria bacterium P01_H01_bin.15 | reverse complement strand
TGTCATCTACTGCTAATAAGCACCGAGAACAGTGTTTTTATTGATCGCAATTGCCGCTTTTGTAAAGGGATGATTGCATGCCAGAGGGCTCTTAGATGAAGTAGTCCACAATCATTAATGCTTTAAACGATCTGGCGAAGACTATACATATAATTTTATTCGCTTAATGAGCAATAGCTGGGTATGAAAGCGGCAATTAGAAGGGCGAATTGCCAACCAAATCAAACACACACTCATCGCTCTCTTCGCTGCCATTGAATAGTTTCTTATAGAGCATTTTCAGTGCCGAGTCACCTAATTCTTAACGTGTTTTGCTCGGTAACCAATCCTCTCCACACCCTGGGCTTACCGTTAAAATTGGCGTCGGCTCAAAATCAACGTTGCGATCGCGAGCATCATCACCGTGTACAAAACACCATAAATAGCGCTTGCAAAAAGTACGTCAGCGGCAGGCAAAATGCCATAAACTGCATCATTCTGTAGATTAAGCCGGGACAAATTGGGCACCGTCCAATAAATAACCCGGCAAACTTTTTCCAGAGCAGGATTATCGCTAACCTTGCTAATTGAAAGCAAGCTTTGGCTTAATAAGCCAATCACATAAATTCCATAGCCAATAATTAACCCTAAATTAGTTCCGAGAAAGGTCCCCAAGCAAAGAGCAATCGCCCCTAGCAAGGCGAGTTGAAGCAGAAGAAACAATAGCGCCACGGCAATAGCTCCTATCGGAATAGCCACGCCATTAACCAACAATAATCCGCTGTAGATACTGCCCAAACCCAAGACCAACAAGCCCATCACAGCAACTAAGCCCCAGTGCTTGCCGACCAATAACTCGCTGAAACTGGCGGGCTTAGCCATCAGCACTAAAATTGTGCGTTTCTCAAATTCTTTGATCACCATGCTTACGCCAAGCAAAATGACTAAAACCACACACAGCAGGTGGATTAGCCCGAGTCCGATATCCAATAGAATCTGGTCCCCAGCGCCTAAGGACACCATTGGAATAAAACGCACACAAAAGACAAAAATCAGTGTATAAAGCGCAAAAAGGTAAAGTACGCGATCACGAAGCAGTTCTCGCAACGTATTAGCTGCGATTGCAAATAACCGGGAAACGTTCATAGAGATTACGCTTAACTTTTTTATTCAGCAATAAAATACCCAATTATTGGGCTGAGTACAGCCTGTCAGGAATTGCAGAATTCAGTTCCAAATATAAATTTTTGTATCTCATTCGGTCACGATGATGACTATCAAACGAGCTTTTTTTGATTGTTCATTTAGCACGAAATCTCTTTCTCTGTAAGCGCTTCAGTCATGTTTTTTTTAATTTAAGCGCCCATCCTGCACGCAAAATCTCTTAATAAAAACCTTCATGAGATTGTTTTATGGTGTCTCTTTAGATGGCTTTTTGAATTGTTTGTAGCCGCAGGCACAATCAGCCCTGAATTGTTTAGGTATTAAGGATTTTTAAAAAACATGGGTGTTAATCTTGCTAGTCAGCTTCGGGAGGGCACAAAAAAAGCTCACTCCGCCGCTGAAAATGTTGGCTTCGTTAAGTGTTTTTTGAAGGGGGTTGTAGAGAAGTCCTCCTATCGCAAGCTTGTTGCGAACCTTTACTTCGTCTATAGCGCGATGGAAGAAGAATTTAAGCGCTTAGCCGATAATCCGCTGGTTAGTGGTATCTATTTTTCCCAGCTCGATCGTCAGGAAAGCTTGGAGCAGGATTTGCGTTATTACTACGGCGCAAACTGGCGTGAGCAGATTAGTTTGTCTGCTGCCGGTGAAGCGTACGTTGCACGTATCCACGAAATCGCTGAAAAGCAGCCTGAATTGCTAATTGCTCACTCCTACACCCGCTACCTGGGTGATCTTTCCGGCGGGCAAATCCTCAAAAAAATCGCCCAACGAGCCATGAATCTCAGTGAAGGAGAGGGCACCAGCTTCTATGAATTCGCCAGCATCTCAGATGAAAAAGCGTTTAAGCAAAAATATCGCCAAGCGCTCGACGAAATGCCGGTCGATCAATCTCAAGCCGATGAGATTGTCGAAGAAGCTAACGCCGCATTCAAAATGAATATGGCACTTTTCAATGAATTAGAAGGCAATTTGATCAAGGCTATTGGTGTCATGCTCTTTAACACCCTGACTCGTCGTCGCCGGGTTGGCAGTACTGAAACTGAGCTGGCAACCGCCGAATAGTTCGATGATTCAACATCGAACTATTCGGCGATTCCAGAAGTGTGTCGCTATTAGTTAAGCGCAAGGTGACGAAGCGCTCAAGTTCTTGACAGAAAAATCCTGAAAAGACCCCCCTATGAGGGGGGTCTTTTCAGGATTTGCTTTTAGGAGATCTTTTGTGAAACCAGGTTTTGCCTGGCATCACCCAATCTCGCCGGCTGTTGCCTATTTGGACCAGTACATCAAAAGATTCAGAGCGCCCATTCCACCCGTGAATAGGCTTGCGTTCCCAGCATCGCAACCGCAGCCGAGCCAACCACAAATAAAAAAACAACAATTAATAACGTTTTATCCACCTTTTAAATCAATTAAATTTCGCTTTTGTTGATACTCTTAATGGTTGATTGTGTAAATATCATTTCTAAGGTGTACAAGACGTACAAGCTTGGTTTGGTTGGGGTCAAAAAAAGTGTGCAACCGCACACTTGGATACTTATCGAGCTAATGATCTCTGCGTCGAGGCAGGTCTACTCCAACGATTCAAAGTAGTCTCTGATTTGATTGCGACGCTTGGGCTGACGGAGTTTTTGGAGTGCTTTAGCCTCAATTTGCCGTACCCGCTCCCGGGACAATTCCAACGCTCGACCGATATCGGCCAAAGAATTAGCCTGTCCATCGTCTAAACCAAATCGAAGCCGAATTACGTCCTGTTCCCGCTCTGTTAAGTCATTCATCAAGCGCTGTAGATCTTGCTGCAAAGATTCTTGGACCAAAGTCTGCTCCGGCGAAGCCTCTGTTGTCACTAATAACTCACCTAACTCCGTGTCCTTCTCCTTCCCCACTTTGATTTCCAGAGAAACAGACCGTGGAACCCGTAACAAGACCTCTCTGACTTCGGGAATCGTCATTTCCAGGTTGTCGGCGATATCCGCTAAAGTAGCGGTATGACCTTGCTTTTGAGCGATCTCCCGCTGCGCTTTTTTGATCTTGTTGAGTTTTTCCGTGATGTGAACAGGCAAGCGAATCGTACGGCTTTGAGTAGCAATCGCCCGGGTAATGCCTTGGCGAATCCACCAGTAAGCATAGGTACTGAACCGATAGCCCTTGGTCGGGTCGAATTTTTCGACTGCGCGTTCCAGTCCTAACGTGCCCTCTTGAATCAAGTCAAGTAGCTCTAGCCCGCGGTTCTGATATTTCTTGGCGACAGAAACGACTAAGCGGAGATTCGCCTTCAGCATCAGCTCCTTAGCGCGAATACCCTCATTTTGGTAAGCCTCTAATGCAGATACCGTTATGCCGGTAATGTCAGCCCAGCGTTGTTTCCCTCTTTGCAGAGAGAATCTTAATTCAGTTAACTCTGTAATGTCTGCTTCTGCTGCCCAACGGCGATGGGAAGGGCGACGACCGAGTGTTGCAACCAATCGATCGTGTACGTCAATGAGCCTTACAAATTCGAGTAGAACCTCGTCTCTATCTGCAGCGGCTTGATTTCGAGCTTCGATCAGTTGAATGTGCTGCTGAACTTGCTGCGCGTAAGTAACCTCTTCGTCCTTCCGTAACAGAGGCACTCGACCAATTTCTTGCAGATAGGCCCTGACTAAATCCGTTGTCTGACGACCATGGCGATTACTGGGGGCAGAGAAAGTCAGCTTCTCCCCAATGAGAGGTGAGGTAGGGGATTCACCTACTTTTACGTCCTCAAGCCCATTGGAAAACGGTTTTTCCAGTATCTCATCAACGTCAAAAATGCTAGCTGACATATGATTTAGCCAATAGAGTTTGCGCTCGGTTCCCTCTCTTCCCTTTACTAAGATGCCCTGAGTGAGCCACGAAGACACCATCACTGACCCATATTGACATCAAATTTTTCAGAAAGGTTCAACTCGATGTATCTCCTGGGTATCGGAATAGAGATATGCAGAGCTACGAACCTAATGAGCGCTATTTCGGATAAAACGCTTATCACGATGCGGCTAAAGCCAGAGGGCAACCCTGAACAAAATTTTTTACCAAGCTATTACCAGCTAACAATTACGTTAATTCAGTTTCCGTCAGCTCTTGCCCAAACACTCGTGCGAAGGATTTTTGAACTTTATATCCAGAGTCGATATTCTCTAAGGGATCTTTGCGCAATCGATGGCGTAGGCAAAGTACGATAACACGGCTCACATCGTCTACTGTTACTTCTGTTCGCCCTTCATAGGCGGCCAAAGCTTTGGCCGCACGATTGGTGACAATGTCGCCCCTCAAGCCATCCACATCCAACTCGGCGCAAACCTCAGAAATTTTAACTCGCCACTCATAATCCAAATCCACTTGAGATAATCGAGCTTGGGCCTCGGTAATTTTCAGTTGCAGAGAGGCTTGTTCAGCCTGATAGGTATCCCAAAACTGCTCAGGGTTTTGATCAAAATTAGAGCGCTGTTCGACGATTTGCACACGTAGAGCAGGTTCTTTGACCGTTCGGATTTCAGCGTGCATGCCGAATCGATCAAGGAGTTGAGGACGCAGTTCCCCTTCTTCCGGATTTCCAGAGCCCACAAGGACAAAGCGAGCCGGATGACGAATCGAAATGCCTTCGCGCTCAACCGTATTCCAGCCACTCGCTGCGGAATCCAACAGAACGTCAACCAAGTGATCATCTAAAAGGTTGACTTCATCCACGTAAAGGATGCCCCGATTCGCCTTGGCCAGTAGTCCTGGTTCGAAAGCTTTAACGCCCTCTGCGAGGGCTTTTTCTATGTCAATGGTGCCACACACTCGATCTTCGGTTGCGCCCAAGGGAAGATCAACCATCGGGACTTTTATGGAGGAGATCTCAGTTTCTGTACTGGTGTTAGGGTCGGCAGTGTGTTCAGGGTTTTCGGGGTCCGTATTGAACGGATCTCCCGCAATGACCTGAATTTCTGGTAAAAGATCGGCTAATGCTCGAATCGTTGTCGATTTACCCGTACCGCGATCGCCCATGATCATGACACCACCGATTTTGGGATCGATTACGTTGAGAATCAAGGCCAGCTTCATTTCCGCCTGTCCGACAATGGCGGTGAAGGGAAATACACGGCGAGAACGAATTGTAGGGGGGGCAGCCAAGGTAGCAGTCATTAAAAATTAGAGAAGAGTGGGTGACGGACAGAGAGATCTAACCGGCTCAAAATAGTGACCTTTATTGTGACATAGGAATAGAGCAGGATTTTCCGATTATTGGAGATTGTTGCGACAATACTTGACTCTCCCAATCTGTGGTCTATCTACGAATGTTTTCGACTCTATTGATGCCCGGACATTTTGGACAAGATATAGGCGGCAATGCGAGCCGCACTGCCCGGGCAACCCATGCGAATAGGGCCCTGCTGCGCAATATCTTGTAGACGGTCAGGATCTTGCAACAAGTTTGCGATCGCAGCGCCCAATTGCATAGGAGATTGGACAACAATAATTCCCGGACCGAGTAAACGGCTTTGGGCTTCGGCAAAGGCCGCCGTGAATTGTGGCCCGGGTCCTGGCAGTGTGAATACGGGCTTACCCAGTCCACTAAATTGTTCGGTGGCGGTTCCTGTCGTCGCAACCGCAAACTCGGCGGCTTGTAGACAGGCGGCAAAGTGATCGTTAATAAGCGCCAATCGATGGACCTCACGCGCAAAAACCAGGGTTTCCTGGGAGCAAAGTGATTTAGGCAGCTCAGCTCCATCGGTGAGTCGCCACCCTTGACTATTCAATTCCTTAACAAAGGCATCTAGCGACAAGGACGGCGCAATCGCTGCCAGTAACCAAATCTGATATTGAGCAAATTCTAAACACAGACTTTCAACTCCTCGCAAAATTCGTTGCCAGTTTTGTTTAACTTCCGGAGAGCGAGAACCTGGCAGCAAAACAGCCACCATGGGCTTGGTATCTCCAAAAAGCACGGGAATTGACGGCGTCTCAAAGACATCCATCATGGGGTTTCCAAGATCGGCTGCTTGCAGTCCTAGACGGTGTAAATTTTCATAAGTCAGGCGATCACGTGGAAAAATTGCTTGGCAACGAGATCGTCCTAATAACCAACGCTCCCAGGGCCAATAAACGGAGCCGGACCAACGTTCCCAGCGACTGGTCCGGGGGTACCATCCCCAATTATCTTGAAGATAATAGTCAGATTTAGCCGTTCCCACAAAGCCATAAGGCAAGCCACTTAACCAGGCAAATAAGAGCGGAACAATATCTCCTACCGATAGCACAAAATTTCCTCGCCAGCGCCGCAGCGCTTGCCACTGGGTCCACGTCAGCCCAACGAGACCGCCTTGGAGATCTCGCCACAGCTCTTTAGGATCCATATAGATAAATCCGCCAGATGGCAGCGATCGTGCAGGACCAATAAGAGGAATATCGGCTTGGCGGTAAGCATGACCAGTACCCACTAAAGGCAAGGCGCAAACGCAGAGCTCCGAACGAGACCGCAGCTTCTGTAGAATTTGGAGTGCAATTTGATCTTCTCCATGACCATTACTAATGCATAAAAGCTCCATCACATCCCCGACACACTGTTGATTGAGTACTTTTTGTTACCAGAGACTTTGAGGGTTCTAACTTTATAGCCCTGTCAATGATGTTCTTAGGAGGACTGAACGACTAGATAGCTAGCAAACGTAGTCATCACAATCACTGTTCCCGTTACCAGGTGAGACGAAGATCGCTCAAAAAGAGAACAGAAATATTAAGTTTTGCAGCAAAGTTTGCCGTTTGCACCAGACACAATTGGAGGCAGTCCATTCAAATAGTACGATTGTCCTAAGATAGGAGTAGGTTTAGCTGAATTCCAGACTATGGAACCCCTGACGACTGCGCAGCAAGAACTTTTTGATTGGCTAGTTGCCTATATCCGCGAGACTCATCACGCCCCCTCGATTCGTCAAATGATGAAGGGCATGAATCTTAAATCTCCTGCACCAGTCCAAAGTCGCCTGGATAAGCTACGCGCTAAGGGGTATGTGGATTGGATTGATGGGCAGGCTCGCACCCTGCGAATTTTACATATGGAACCTTCTGGCATCCCCGTGTTAGGAGCGATCGCGGCGGGTGGGCTGGTGGAACCGTATACCGAAGAACAAGAACGGCTAGACCTCGAAGCGCTATTTACTCAGCCTGATGCGTACGCCCTGAGAGTAATGGGTGACAGCATGATTGAGGATTTTATTGCGGAAGGTGACCTGGCAATTTTGCGTTCCGTTTCGCCTGGGGAACGAATCAAAACCGGTGAAATTGTGGCAGCTCGAGTCCCGGGCCAAGGCACTACGCTCAAGCGTTACTATCGCCAAGGTAAGATTGTGACCTTGCGTCCCTCGAATCCTCGGTATTTGCCGATTGAAGTCTCGGCAGACAGTGTGGAAATTCAAGGGGTGTTACTCGGCGTTTGGCGAGGTTCTTTTTAAGACGACGGTTAAATGTGCAACATCTTGCGCTTGAATTCAGCGGCTTAATTTGGATAGAAATTACGTCATTGTTTTTGGGGAAGCCTCTCTGCGATTGCACCCTCAAAATTGCTCACTGAAAAAACACAAAAATTCATGTCGCATCCTCTCTACGTGGCCTTTATTTGGCACCAGCATCAGCCTCAGTATCGGTCAGCGGAAG
>JBCDHF010000220.1:0-7817 GCA_038750375.1 Cyanobacteria bacterium P01_H01_bin.15 | reverse complement strand
CTATTTGACAACATTATAAGCAGCGGTGCCACTATCTCAGAAGAGGAACTTAAACGGGCTGGCACGTTAGATGTTAGAGCAAACCTAGGAGAGCCTGAAATTAGTAACAGCGAACTAGATATTTCTCGCGTTAGCTATCGGCTATCTCATGAATTTAGCGATACCTGGCAAATCAAAAATGAGTTTCTCGCGTCTTTTCAAAACACCTATGAAGACAATTCAGTTGTTGGGGTGGGCTTTGCTCAAATTGACGGTCAGCCGAACTTAAATTTATTAGATCGGGTCTATCTCGAAAACCCGAACTTTCGTAAAGTGTATACTCTCAATACAAATGTGATAGGTAATTTCCCTATCGCAGGCATTCCACAAACGTTATTAGCAGGCGTAGAGTGGTTTGTCGAAACAGAAGAGGATCAAATCACCCAGCGTCTCTTTCTGCCATTTCTATCTCCTGACAGCGATCCATTTAATATCTTTATCCAAAATTATGACCCGAGTCGCTTCTTTCCTGGGAATAACGATAATGTACGTCCTGGTACTGATAGCTTTCGACGTACAAGCAATGTCGGTTTCTATGGTCAAACCCAGCTTGAACTGACAGAGCAAATTTTAGTCACCTTGGGCGGCCGTTTAGATTTTGCTGACCAATTTTTTGAAGATAAAGCCAATCGCGCTGATACATCCCCTATCAACACCAACGACACTGCTTTTAGCCCTCGGGTAGGTCTGGTCTTTAAGCCCACCAGCAATATCTCAATTTATGCCAACTACACGACATCCTTTAATCCAGTAATTGGTCGTAGTGAGGAGGGTGAATTGTTCACCCCCGAAACCGGAACTCAATGGGAAGGCGGCATCAAGGGTAGATTTTTTGATGAGCGCATAACCGCCACCCTTGCTGCATTTCGCCTTCGACGAAATAATGTTTTAACTCAAGACCCTACCAATCCCGGTTTTCAGGTCCAGGTGGGTGAACAAGGTAGTGATGGCATCGAGTTTGATATTGCAGGGGAGCTTATACCAGGATTAAATCTGATTGCATCCTATGCTTATATTGACGCCAGGATCTTAGAAGACAACGAATTTCCCCCGGGTCGGGGCTTACTCAACGTTCCAAAAAATGCAGCAAGCTTTTGGTCAACTTATGAGATTCAAGGGGGGAGTCTAGAGGGTCTTGGCTTTGGTTTTGGGCTTCTCTTTGTTGGTGATCGCAACGGGGATTTACGGACGCCGTTTGTTATCCCCGGTTACACCCGGGCAGATGCCGCTCTTTATTATCGCCGGGGAGATTTTCGGGCCCAGCTTAATATTCAAAACTTATTTAATGCCCGTTATTTTGAAGGCGCTCGTGATCAGTTTCGGGTTAATCCGGGTGCACCGTTTACTATCTTTGGCACGCTAGCGGTGGAATTAAACTGATGCGAACATTTATCCAAATTTGGGTAGGTCAGTTAGTCTCTACGATTGGTAGTTTCATGACCGTATTTGCGCTCATTTTTTGGGTATGGAACGAAACCGGTTCTGCAACAAGTCTGGCGCTTGTGACCTTTTTCTCTCAGGTGCCGCGAATTATTGTTACGCCTTTGGCGGGAATTGTTGTAGACCGCTTTCCACGCAAACAATTAATTATCTTGGGCGATGTGGTCGCCATGCTTTGTACGGTCTTAATTGGACTGCTGTTTTTGAATGACAGCTTAAAGATTTGGCATTTGTATGGCATTGTTGCGCTGTATGGCAGCTTTGGACAGTTGCAAACCCTAGCCTACTCCACATCGATCGCCTTGCTCGTCCCCAAAGAAGACTACACTCGAGCAGAGAGTATGGTGGCCAGTGTTAACTATAGCGGCGCCATTTTTTCGCCGATCTTAGCGGGAAGTCTCTATCCCTTAATCGGTTTACGAGGCATTATCGGGATCGATCTTTCTACTTTCTTAGTCGCTTTTGCCTTGTTGCTAGCGGTCAAAATACCGACAGCACCGAAACAAAAGACCAATGAAAACTCAAGAGACGAGATCAACAATACTCAAGTTAGCTGGCAGAATTTGACCTTTGGGTTTCGATATATCTTTGCTCGGCCGGGCTTTGTTGCGTTGGTAATGGCGTTTTCCTTTTTTGCCTTACCCAGTGATATCGGCAAAGCGTTGTACAATCCCATGATTTTGGCCCGCTCCGGAGGCAACGAGCAAGTGTTGGGTATTGTGACCACAGCGGCCGGGATTGGAGGCGTCATCGGGGCTCTATTTCTTAGTTGGCAAGGGGGCTTCAAACGTCGGATTAATGGTTTGCTGTTGGGCTTTGCCGGGACCGCGGCCTGCAAGATTGTGTTGGGACTCGGACAGTCTCTAGAAGTCTGGGTGATAGCACATTTTTTGGCGACCTTGCTTATCCCGCTTTACTACAGCTCCAGCAATGCGATTTGGTATGCAAAAATTCCGCCAGCGCTTCAGGGGCGTGTCTTAGCGGCGGATCAAATGATTGGTTTGATTATTGGCTCGCTCGCGCCTTTGGTCGCAGGTCCGCTGGCTGATTATGTATTTGAGCCAGCAATGCAAGCTGATGGCGTGTTAGCCCCCTGGTTTGGAACAATCTTCGGGACCGGAACCGGGTCAGGGATGGCGTTGCTATATACTTCGATGGCAGTGATCATGTTGGCGATCGGGCTGGGAGGATATTGTTTTCCCACGTTGCGAGACGTAGAAGAAATTTTGCCCGATCAAGATAGTATCCAAACCTGAAATAGACTTCGTTTGGTCGCTTAGAACAGCTCTCACGCTGAGTAACTTAACTTTCAAGGGTTCATCTGTGCCACTCCCCCTTGAGAAACATAGCGGCGACAATACTCTATTGAGCTTATTGGTTATTTCAGGAACGTTTATATAGCAGTCGACACCTTAGTAAGAGGGGCGCTATGTGCCAGAACACTTTTATAATTGGGCAACTCAAACTTAGATGTGTCCTAAGTGCTCTGGCGAAAGCTATACATCCAAAAGCGAAAGTTGTTGATGTTGTTTAGAGGCTGTCGCCGCTTTCTTCTTCGGTTTTCGCTTCTGCTTGGGTTTCGTCTCTACCGGTTTAGCCACCACATCGACAGCCTTGAGTTTACTCGGCGTCAATTCCACCGCTAACTCTGAGCTACCTGGATGCTTACAGTCTTTCTGGAGCCAAGCCTGGAAAACCGATTCGCGTCCGTCCGCTGGCGGAACAATTGTGTAGACACGCGTTCGGTTTTTCCGTCCACCCTCCAAGCGCAATAACTCCAACCCAAAATCCATCAGACTTAAGAAACGTCTAGCCACCGTAACAGGACTCGCCGACTGCGCAATGCCAATCCCGACGGCAGCTTTAATTTCACTGCGATGAGCCAGCGCAAGCTCAGACATTTTGATAAGTTCTGGATCGCTATTTTTCAACTCTCGCTCAGGATTCTCAATCAAGACCTTGATCCCTAGCAACTCCATGATGCCGATAGTGGCACCCAGCTGAGACCCGTTAAAGTCTGGGAGAAAGAGACTGCCTTCGCCCTGGCTGATCAGCTTTTTCGCCATCAACCCATCTCGTTCAGCCAAATACTCTCGGCCAACGGTCAAGAAATAGTGCAGCCTCAACCGGGAATACCATCCATCATCATCTTTGATGACTAATTCCACCGTCGTCGGAATCCCGTAACGCTGCTGTAGCTCATACTTACGCAAAATCTGACGTTCTGAGACATTCTTGACCAGCTTCTTTTTCAAGGCATGGTAGTCCTCTGGTTCGAGGTCAGGAGAGTCTGCGATCGCATGGCACTGCTTGGTGTAATTTTCTTCTCTCACAGCCGAGATCATGGCAGTAAGCTGATTCTCGCCAGATTTAGTACTTTTTTTCTGAGTTGGTGTTTTGTCGTTCTCCGTTTCAGCGGGAAAGAGCGCATCAAGTTTTTGAGCCTCTGCTTCCGTCAGCGGCGCTAACTCGCGAACCCGATGACCTTCACTTTTGAGGACAGCCAAGATTGACTCACGATAGCTCAGCATTGCGGCGTTAACCCGAACCGCCATCTTGCTCCAGCACATCAGTGATTCCGCCTGGAAGCCCGTATCAACATCATCGATCGTGACGAAATCAGATTGTTGTAGAAGACGGATATTTAGCCGGGATAGACGATTGCCGGAGGTCAGCAGTGCCGGAATCGAAACGGAGCCGTCTCCTACTTGATTAAAGCCAAATGGAGCAACCCAAATATGACGCGGCAAATTTTCTCTAACTCGACCTAAAGCCTGACAAACTGAGTTGGCTGCCTGAACGCCTTGGGCAATGCCCCAGACCGAAGTGAAACGACCACGCAAGTCAATACTGATACCGGTCTCAATCGAAGGACTGGCGAGCACAATATCGTAGGTTTGGAGCAACTCATTGAGTTTGCTGGCGCAATTATAGGCAGGATGATTGGGATCGGCTAAAGATTCAGAATCGATCCGTAAAATCTTTTTGTCGGGATAGCGCTTATTTAAAAAGACTTCTAGAGTACAAGTGCCCCATTGACTAGAGACCTTTTGCGCAGAAAGACAAACAAACGGCTTCCCGCCCTCTTCAATATGACTGAGTAAGTTGCCGACTAAGCGGTGAGGGGATTTTTCCGGGTAGCTGAACACTTGCCAGGCCAACTCAGGCCCAGGTTGCCAGTTGTTGCGCACCACAAACGGGTCGTAGTTCACTCCGGCCATTGCCAGCAAATAATCCAAAGACACGTCGCTGAGATCTGCATCTGCCACATAGACTTGACCGCCTTCGCCCAGTACATTTTGCAGTAACGACTTTAGCGATCGCAAAATAGCAACGCGGTTATCCTTGCAGGTGCTGGAATTGAGACCGTGCCAGAGCACTTGTTCGACTTCGTCGATGATGACCACACCATCTCGCCAAGCTTCTCCGTCAAAACTAGCCTGGGAGTTGGGATGCAACGAATCAATACAGAGACCATAGCCCAGCTGTCCCTTGTCCGGACTTTCTAAAACCTCGGTGATATAGTTCAAACCAAAGCGATCACACAGGGCTTCGACTAACCGGACTCGGTGCCCAATGACCAAAACCCACTTCCCTGCAGCGCGGGCATCAGCCACAATTTTTTCAAGAAAGCGGGTTTTGCCCGTCCCTTTCGGTGACTTTAAGCCGACCAGCCGAGCCTGCTTCGGAATGTCAACATCGGGTAAATATCGCTCAGCCAACTCAATATCTGGGATGCGGGTGAGACGAGTCCAGGATTGGGCTTTCCAAACGTCTAAAGAGGCGGCATCTTGACACGCTACATCTAGGGGCTTCTGACCGTGGTTGGCAACCAAGTCATCAATTCCCTTACCTAAGTCGGCGGGCCAAGTTACGACCTTCACCTGAGAGCCCGCTTTAGTGATGAGCTGTCCCAATTTGCGAACCGCGGCGTTTACCGCCTGGACCGTAGTGCCCTGAGTATCTTGATCGAACGCAATATAGACTTCACGCTGCTGCCCAGCGAGTCGCTTGAGGTGAGGAATCAAGGCGGAGCGGCCAATACGGGTGCCGTCACTATCCCGGGGAGAGCGGTAGCCGCTGTGGATACCGGGTAGACCAATCGCCGCATACCCCGCTGTCAATAGCGTGCCTGTTTTTTTGGCGCCCTCAGTAATAAACAGTGGGACTTCCGGATGGGCTAAAAACCAAGTCCAGAACCCTAGATCTGGCTGCTCTGAGTCAATATCTTTGTCTCGCAACTTGACGTTATAGCGCTCAGCAATTCGCTCCCAGATGTGACGAGGGACGCGCAGGGCAAACAGCCCAGTTGGAACTTTCGGTGGATGCTCGTACTTAATAACTTTGCGGCGATCGCGATCGAGACGAGGGGTATCGGGCTTAAAGCACCCCCACATATCTGGAGTCCCGGTTAAAACGTCCACTCCAGAACACCACCAGCCCCCTTGCTCTGCATGTTGGTAGCGCTCCATCAGGCGCTCACTCACACGACCATCGTTCCGACGAGGCAAAGATTCGGCATACAGCAGATGTTCGAGGGCCAATTGGCCCTGTAAGGGAATAACATTAAGGCGGGTGAGCTGCTCGTCTACGCAGCTTTGTGCCCATTCGCTGAGATGCTCCATCTGCTGAACCTATGGTGCTCCTTCCATGAGTGACCCCACATATGGGGCCTGCGTCTCATCATCTTAGTAGAAAGACACTAGATATGGAATGGCTTGTTCCCAATGGAAGCCATAGAATCAGGTGTATGCTGCTAGGCCAAGTTCAAAGTCTAAGGGCTGTGATGCTGACTGATATTGAGCCTGGATACTTTTGTGAAGTTTTGATAATAGCTTGGCGTTTTTACGGCTAAGCTTTTGTGTGCTTGTCAGTGATCGCTAATTCAATCTGGCCACCCTACATCTGGCGTTCTAAACAAAAACCGCCAAACCCAAAGTCAAGATGGAATTAGCGGTCAAAATAGTTTTGCTTCAAAAAAATGATGCCAAGCAGGCGAAGAAGCTCTAAGCAAATAAAACGTTCTAGTGGGCGCAGCCGTTGCCATCGTACTTGTCTGTATCGTAGAAACCGTTACGAGTGCCGAAGTACAGGGCAGAGATTGTAAATAGTCCGGTTAAAACCACCATCACAAGCTTGATATCCATGGAAGCCTCTCAAAAAATATAGGTGCGGTATTTCTTCTGACATGATAAAGACTCTGATTCAGGGCGGCATTAGACCATTTAGCAGACAGGCTGGGCTTCCACAAACCTCGGAGCCCTTTTACAATCTAAATATCTTCTTTATATTTCTTAGTAAAAACCCGTGCAAACACAAATTCCGCCCTCTTCCGGGCGTCCTCGCGCCCTGATTAAGCCTCGTTCAGCGATGGAAACGCTCTTAGCTGACAGTGTTACGGTCTTTTGGGGGGATTGGCTGGAGCTACGAGTCCGTCTGCTCCAGGTCGCGGCAACCGGCTTGATTTCGCCGTTGATCTATATCATGGCGTTTGGTTTGGGTTTGGGTAGCGCCATCGATCGCTCGATGAATCTACCAGCAGGAGACAGCTATTTGGAATTTATTTTGCCGGGGATGGTGGCATTGTCTTCCATGGCAATCAGTTTTGGGGGCACCACGTTTTCGATTTGTGGCGATCGCCTATTTACTCAAACCTTCGAAGAATTACTCTTATTGCCGGTACATCCATTGGCGCTGCATGTTGGCAAAATGAGCGCAGGTGTTATTAGGGGTCTGATGACTGCTGCCTCAGTCATGTTGGTGGCGATTTTATTCACTGGCGAGATCTGGAGCTTTTTGAACCCGCTATTTCTGTTGATTCTGGTTCTGAATTGTGCGGTATTTGCCGGGGTGGGCGTACTAGTCGGGCTGAGCGTTAAATCCTTGGAGTCGGTCGGTCTCTATAACAATTTCCTGATTGTGCCCATGTCATTTTTGGGTGGTACGTTTTTTGATCCAGAAACGTTACCTGTGATTCTGAAAGGTGTCGTTTTTCTGCTGCCGCTCACCTATACCAGCCTAGGTCTCCGTTCCGCTGCGTTTTTGCCGTTAAGTGAGTTTCCCTGGTTTGTGATTCCCGTTCTCAGCGGATTTGCTCTCGTTTTGACCTATTTGGGCGCCAAGCAATTTACTCAGCTACAGGACTAGTAGTCTATGGCTAGCTTCCTTGATTATTATCCATACAAAGATGGCCACACAAAGCTAATAAAACCGTCTTTCTACAGTTAGGCTTCGCTCAGAGGCATGCGATTAATCACCTAGCCTTGTCTTCTCAGTGCCCTTACAATAAACGCGATCAGGTTGGGGCAGGCATAAAGCTATGTTAAGGCGTTTTTTTG
>JBCDHF010000219.1:0-7833 GCA_038750375.1 Cyanobacteria bacterium P01_H01_bin.15 | reverse complement strand
GAAGAATCCAGTTTTTTTAGACTACGATTGCCGCATGGATCTGGCGCTTGTCCGAGTTCAGAATCATAAAAATCTAAGCACTTCGAGTCAAATGTTGGCAGGACCAAATGCTTACGGAAATTATTTTTTTTGGCTAATGGCTTTCCAGTGCTGGAGTCTTTAGCCCTGATTTAATTTTCTTGGGAAGGTTGGATTAATGAGTGAGCCCAGTTTGGGCTTAAGATTGAACAGTTGATTTTTGACAACTTTAGTTAGGTTTCTGCGTGTCCTTCACATTTCAAGGAGTCATAGCTCAGCTCAATCAATTTTGGAGTGATCGCGGTTGTTTGGTAGCTCAACCTTATGACACAGAAAAGGGCGCGGGAACCATGAGCCATCACACTTTTTTAAGAGCAATTGGACCCGAACCGTGGGCAATTGCTTACGTTGAACCCTGTCGCCGACCCACTGATGGTCGTTATGGTGAAAACCCCAATCGTTTTCAACACTATTACCAGTACCAGGTACTGATTAAGCCATCGCCGTCTAATATTCAAGAGATGTACTTGGATTCATTGCGGGTACTCGGTATTCAACCAGAAGATCATGATGTCCGATTTGTTGAGGATAATTGGGAGTCCCCAACGTTAGGTGCTTGGGGCGTGGGCTGGGAAGTCTGGTTAGACGGCATGGAAATAACCCAATTTACCTACTTCCAGCAATGTGGTGGAATTGATTGCCGACCAGTTTCTATCGAAATCACTTATGGGCTAGAACGGCTGGCAATGTATTTGCAAGATGTAGATTCGATCGCAAAGATTCGTTGGAATGAACACTTGAACTATGGAGAAATTTTTCTCCAAGGGGAAATTGAGCAATGTATTTACAATTTTGAGGCATCCAATCCAGAGTCTTTGTTCACAATTTTTGGCATTTATGAAACAGAAGCAGCACAACTCATTCAGCGAGGATTGGTAATGCCCAGTCTGGATTATGTATTGAAGTGCTCCCACACGTTTAACTTGCTGGATGCACGAGGGGTGATCGCAGTTGCAGAGCGAACTCGGTACATTGGTCGCATTCGCAATTTAGCCCGCAAAGTAGCGAAGCTGTACTATGAGCAGCGAGAAAAGCTTGAATTCCCCTTGCTCAATGATTCTAAAGCTCTAGCCAGCTAATTTTCAATACGCAATGTTCCGCGATTACCATCCAAGGTTGCGGTCAGACCAACGGGCAGCAGAGCGTTTGGACCACCATGCCCGAAAGGAAGATCGGCGACAATAGGTATGGAAAGGCAGCCCAGGCGATCACGAAGGACTTCAGTAGCGGTCCATGAATGGTCAGCCCCGTCGCAACCCGAAAAACGACCAAGTGCCACACCCGCAATATTTTTAAGTGCACCATTGAGATGCCAAGCGGTTATTAAGCGGTCTAACTTATAAGGCGGCTCGTTGATTTCTTCAAACGCTAAAATCGCGCCATCCAGACTGGGTAACCAAGGAGTTCCGAGCAAATAGGTTGACACGACTAAATTTGCAGGAAGAAGACGCCCAGTAGCAACCCCGCCCCGCCAACTTTGTCCGCTCAGCTCATCGATAGAGTTACCCACAATAAAATTCAATACGCGTTCTAATGACCATTTGGGTTCATCACTTATTGTGGTCAAGACTGGTCCATGGAGGCTGACAATGCCCTGGCTCACCAATGCCCAAAGTAATGTGGTGATATCGGAAAACCCAAGAACCCATTTCGGTGTTGAATCTGCCGGAACTTGCCAGCCATAGTTCAGCAGACGAGCAGTTCCATACCCCCCTCGAGCACACAAAATCGCCCGACAGTCTGGATCATTCCAAGCTATTTTCCAATCGGCGAGTCGTTGCGCATCACTACCCGCTAAATAACTAACCCGCTTGCGAACGTTTTGGCCAACGATAATTTCAAAATCTTGTGATCGCCAAAATGCTAATCCTTTTTCAAACTGTTCTAGATTGCGAATCCCACCGCTGGGCGCAATCACTCGCATACGATCACCGGGTTTAAGCCAAGCAGGAATTTTCATCGGGCCATAGTCAGTCATGGGTCCTGGTTAAAAATTAAGTCCAGTCTTTTTTGAGAAGCAGCCAATGCAGTTTCGGCCTCTTCACCGAGCAAAGTCGTTTCAATCGCTCGCCCGAGATTTTCTGACAGTTGAGTATAGCCGGCAATAATGGGTCGTGTTTTCGCTCCAGTCATTTGCGCAAGGAAGACTCGTAGCGCGGGATTAGCCGCAACGAATTCTTGATAGCGTTCACTTTGACCGACAAGGCGATTAATCGGCAAATAACCTGTTTGTAATGCCCATTCCAGTTGGAATTTTCGACTAAGTAAGTAGTCTAAAAATAGATTAGCCGCCTGTTCTTGCTCAGAGGTACTAGGAAACGCAAAAATATTTTCACCGCCCAAAACCGCGACGTCTGTTTCTATGTCGTAAGGCAATGGGAGTACATCCCAATCCACATCCAAAGACTGCAGATACCCCAAATTCCACGGTCCAGTAATCTGCATAGCCACCCTTCCGGCTAACCAATCGTCAAGCTCGTATCCTCTCTCGGGTGCCGAGAGAATAGCCCAATCTTGATTAACCAAATTTGCTCCAAAATTTAAAGCGGCGGCTATCTCAGGTGTCTGCAGTTGTGGGGCCCCGGTATCAGTCAAAAGTTCGCCTCCGGCACCAAAAATAAACGGCAACCATGTAAAAACAGTCCATTCTCCCTTGCCTAAAGACAGCAATACTCCGTGCTGATCGTTGCGCCCGTCACCATCAAGATCGCGAGTTAATTTTTCGGACAGAATGGCAAAGTCGCTCCAATTCAGAGCCTTAGGAACGTCTAAACCAGCGGCAACAAATAAGCTGGGTCGGAAAAATATAGCGGCATTATTGGTTGCCAGAGGAACTGACCAAATATGCCCCTCTAGTTCCATTGTCTCCAAGAGCGCGGGGAGTAGCTCATCCCGACGGGAAGAAGAATCCCACCAGGTATCCAAAGGTCGAAGGGCACCTAGCTTAAGCAACTCACCCGTTAGTTGCGGGACAAACCACAGTAAATCGGGTGTCTCCTGGCTGATGACGGCAGCTAAAATTTTCGGCAGTTGATTATCAGGTTGACCAATGTAGAGCGCTTCCACTTCAATCTCGGGATGTAAGTCATTAAATTGCTCAATTAGCCCTTGAAAAACAATTCGGTTAGACGGCGGATTAATGCCATGCCACAGAGTAATTTTGATGGCGGATGAGAGATCGGAAGTCCTTCCACAGCCCGTCAATAGAAACAAAGTACAAATTGCGATCGCCAAATAACGGCTAATTTTTCGCCACATTGATTAACAAGCCTGTAGAGAGGTTTCCAATATAAGGTGGAGCTCAACGAAAAAAAACAGCTCCACAATCTGGAGCTGTTTAAATGATGAACTGAAATTACAGGGGAATTAGAAATTCATCTCTGCCGCTTGAACAGTCTCGATTTGCTTCTTCTTCAAAACCAGCATCATCTGGGCAAGCATGATGCCAGCGAGGAAAACAACCAAGCCTTTAACTCGAGCAGGGGATTGTAAGACAACCTCAGTATCTTTTTGACCAAAACCACCCACATTGGGATTGACAGTTAGAGGTTGACTAGCCGTAACAACATCACCCGCACTCACAATCAAATCGGGGCCGGCGGGAATGCTATCGGTGACAACTTCACCATCTGCTGTCGCGATCACAACAGAGTACCCGCCATACTCTTGAGGCTCAATCGCTTGAATCGTACCTGCAGCGCTAGCAGTATAAGCAGTATTATTGCTGGGCTGACCAGTAGGATAAACCTGGCCGCGACCTCGATTTGCGCCCAAGTGAACTGCGTACTTACCAAAGTGAACGTTCTTGTTAGTGGCGGGGTCAGGAGAGAGAACAGGAAATACAATTTCTTGATAATCTTCACCGGGAAGCGGACCAACAATCAAAACATTCTCTTGATCATCTCGATAAGGCTGGAAGTAAACGCCACCCACTTCTTCCGCCAGCTCAGGAGAAATTCGATCCGGAGGAGCAATCTTAAATCCATCGGGGAGCATAAGTACTGCACCAACGTTTAGACCACCGCGAGAACCATCGCCTAAGACTTGCTGGGAAGACAAATCATAAGGGATTTTAACTACCGCTTTGAACACGGAATCAGGAAGTACAGACTGAGGGATTTCAACCTCAGCAGGCTTCTCAGCGAGGTGACAGTTCGCACAAACAATCCGTCCTGTCGCTTCCCGAGGCGTTTCCGGGGCCGTTTCCTGCGCCCAAAAAGGATAGGCTGCGGCCTCAGGAACGAAAAAGGTCCCTTCAAGACCTAGCAAAAAAGCGACCGAGCAAACCATGCAGGCGAGGGTCGCCCAGAGCCGAGAGAAACGACTCTGACGTCTTTGACTTGCCAAAATTTTCATTTTCAATGTTTTTGCAACTGTAACTGTGTCGATGGGCAGTTGTGAATGTAGGTAAAAGCTCAGGACCACCAAGGCTTCTCACCGGTCCGAAAATCTGTTTCTTTCCAAGGCGTGAAAACTAGGCGATCGCTATCGGAGGTCTCAGCATGAACTAACGCTAAAGACAGAGGGGCCGGTCCGCGCACCACCTTGCCCGTATTGTCATATTGAGAGCCATGACAAGGACACATATACTTGTTGGCACTAGCGTTCCAGGGCACAACGCAGCCTAAATGAGTGCAAACAGCGTTAAGTCCATAGCTTTCGAGACTTTCATCTTCAGTCACGATGACATAAGTCGGATCACCTTTAAATCCTTGAGCCAGGGTGCGATCACCGGGCTTATGGCTAGCCAGAAAATCACTAACAACAATGTCATTGCCCAGCTCATCTTTAGCCGTGATACCGCCGCCAGCTCCGCCGCTACTCGGCGGAATAAAATATTTGACAACCGGATAAAGTGCACCCAAGGCAACACCAGTAATGGAGCCAAAGGTCAATAAATTCATAAATTGCCGTCGCCCCATATCGGGCGCAGACGACGAATCGGACAGTTGTGCCATGATTTGCGTCTAAATCGTATAACTTTTGTTAAAAAGCTCTAAGTTTCCTCGGAGCCGAGGCAAGGGCAATTCTGTCTGAAACTAGACGAAATCCTTTGCTGATTTAGTACACAGGATACCTTACAGCTTTACGAAGTTTTACAAGAAACGAGAAATCATTACAAAAGTTAAGCCAATCGAGCACGAATTATTTCGAGCTACCTTATTTTCTCAATCAGACAGAATTATGACTGGAAACGACCTACATAAACTTTTACTCGGCAAATGGGGACGCTCCTATGATGTTCAGTTAAGACGAACGAAAGGTAAAATTTTTTTTCAGGTGATGTGGCGCTATCTGGAACAGGCATCTTTTCCCATGACGGAAGCATCTTATCAGGAGCATCTCGATGCGATCGCCTTCCATTTAAGTGCTTGGAATTCGGGCCCGACCATAACAGAGTTTATTGAACAGACATCTGAGCGACCTCGACTCGGTAAGGCTGTCAGTATTGCATTGGATCTAGGTGATCGTGGCTCCGAATGGCTAACAAACGAATTTTGAAAAGACAAATAGCAGGCCGCGCCTGAAGAATCGAGCAGAGGCAATAGATACTTTTTAAGCGACGGAGAATAGCTGCCAGTCAACCACTCTAACGATTGTCCCGCTTGACGTTCCGGAAACTGTCCGAAAAAAGAGAAAGGGATTTGTAAGACGAATTACCGTGAAAAAGCACTCTTCTTCTCATACTCCATGTCGCTGCCGAAATCAGTTGCGTCCTCGAACTCTCAAATGACTCAGCCGATCAGCTCTCACAGTGAGCCTTGGTTAGCGAGAATGGTATACCCCTTGGGTTGCCGGGTGGTCATTCCAACTTTTTTTGGTCAAGTTACCGTGATCGGGCGTGAGCACATTCCTGAGAATGGTCCCGTGATTGTGGCACCGACTCATCGTTCTCGGTGGGATGGCATGATGGTGCCATATGCTGTAGGTCGTTGGATTAGCAAGCGCGATTTGCACTATATGGTCTCAGCAAATGAGGTATCTCGCGGCTTACAAGGATGGATTTTGCGCCGGATGGGTGCGTTTCCTGTCGATACAGAGCGCCCTCAGGCCAGTAGTGTCAGTCATAGCGTTGAGCTCTTACTAGAGAACAGGATGCTGGTTATCTTTCCAGAAGGGGGAATTTATAGAGATGGAACGATCCATCCTCTTAAACGGGGAGTCGCTCGAATTGCAGTCGATGTAGAGAGCCGTCGCTCTAATTCTGGCATGCGCATCCTACCCATTCAGATCGAATATAGCAATGCTTTTCCTACGTGGGGAACCAATGTTCGCCTTAATATCGGTCCAGCCATTGACGTTGCGAGCTATTGCGGAGACTCGCCGCGTAAAAGTTCACAAGTGCTAACCCAAGTCCTTCATGATGCCCTAGGAGCATTGGCATCAACGTCTCAACAAAAATGCGAAACGGCTCTGTGGCCGAAAGGAGCAGAACCACAAGAACTCCGCCAGCAGACAGCAGCAAATTAAACCGCCCGGTCTAGAACCCTTACTGTTTCTTTTTGGAAATCGCAATTTATTATGAAGGTTTGAACGCGAAAAATACGATGTTTGGAAAGTCGGGGCAGGTTAAAGTGGAATTTTAGGCAGGTTTTTTACAGTGTAAGTGGCCTAGGGCCGGGTGAATTAGCTAACGTCTTTAAAGGAGGAATTCGTCACTTCAAAAATCCTCCCTTCAAGAAATTGTTAACAATAGCGCTATTTCGCCAGAGCGGCGGTTAAAACTTCATTACCTGTAGCTGTGACCAGCACATCATCTTCGATTCGAATGCCAATACCACGCCAATGGGCAGGAACATCTGGTTGATCATCCGCCAGCTTGATATGAGGAGAAATATAAATTCCTGGCTCGACCGTAAGCAATTGATTAGGCTCTAGCAAGTCTTCGCGGTTATAAATTCCCGTATCGTGCACATCCAACCCTAACCAATGTCCAGTCCGATGCATGTAGAACGGCTTGTATTTTTCTTCTTTGATAATCTGCTCGAAATCACCCACTAGCAATCCCAAATCCATCAGCCCCTGAACAATTACACAGACAGCGGTATCGTGGTAATTCTTGAACGGTTTACCAGACTGAACTTCAGCGATTGCTTGTCGCTGTGCTGCAAGCACAATATCATAAATCGCCTGTTGCTCGGGATTCCGTTCGCCGCCAATGGGGAAAGTGCGAGTAATATCACCGTTGTAATAGCCATATGAGCAGCCGGCATCGATGAGGAGTAAGTCTCCTACTGCGAGTTGACGATTATTTTCGGTGTAGTGGAGTACACAAGCATTGGGACCGGATGCAACAATGGATGGGTATGCAGGCCCTTCTCCGCCGTTAAGCCGGAATAAATGCTCTATCTCGGCCTGCACTTGGAATTCATAAACGCCTGGTTTGGCAAAGCTTTGGGCTCGTTGATGAGCGGCCACAGAAAGCCCTGTTGCTTTACGAATCAGAGCGAGTTCAGCTTCACTTTTGATCCGGCGTTGTGGATGCAGCAAAAATCCAGGATCTGCGATCGCATCAGGCCCAGCTCCGCGCTTAGAATAGCTACGCAAAAGGCTTTGCCAAAGACGAATAATGAATTCATTAAATGTGTGATCACGACCGAACCCATAGTAGAGACGATCTGCCGTAGCGACATAGCCGGATAACTTAGACTCCAGTTCAGTAATTGAAAATACAGCATCTGCGCCTAAGTGAGCTTGAGCGGCGTCTACACCCAATCGATAGCCATGCCAAGTTTCTTGCTCAAGATCTTTAGG
>JBCDHF010000218.1:0-7918 GCA_038750375.1 Cyanobacteria bacterium P01_H01_bin.15 | reverse complement strand
CCCCAACCACGGGCCAGGGATGCCCGACCATCCACCCGGTTCACCCCAAGAGCATGCGGCAGTGGAGACATTAGTCAGTAGCGAAGACTCTGACGTCATCGCGCTCTTGCTGCAATTAATTGAACTCTTACAGGCTAGATTGACAGAGCTACTCAGCGCCGGTGACACAACTACTCTTGCATGAAATCAGAACCGCACTGCAAAGACGGGGACTTTCACAAAAAAGTAAGCAATCACTCAAAATAGGCGCCGAAACAGCTTGCTCTGTTTCACCTTGCTTGAAACTGTGATTGATTGATGTTCAAGTTTTAAAGATGTTCAAGATTTAAGTAAGTCTTGAACTAATCACCCAGGATAATCCTACAGAAAAAGCGGTCTTCACTTAAGCTTAAGGTGAAGCTCATTTATACCTGACATCAACTATTAAAGCTGTTGAAGCCGCTGTTCAGCTTGCCTCAAGCGCTCTTGAGACGGTTCATACACAGTCGACTCCGACGGAATCTTGTCAAGTTTTGTGATAATTGATCGGATCTGACGAGTCGCATTTTCGACACTGACCGGTTGACCGATGAGCCGAGATAATTCTGATTCTGCCTGCTCAAAAAGTTGAACCCCTTTTCGCTCAACCTCAATCCGTTGCCCAATCTCCGTAATTTGCACTTGATAATTTGCTTGTAGCTGTACAGCAAATAAATAGCTCGGATCTGTTTCAGCAACAGAAGCCAATCTTGAAATCGCTTGTTGCAAAAGCGCCTGACAGCTACTCCACCGAGTTGCAGAATAGGGCGGCTCAGCACAGGTCTCAGCGGCTTTTTGCGCAAAAACCTGGGCCGCTTGAATACGAGCATCACTCTGGTAATTACTGCTTACGCCACCAGTAATATTTTCAAAATCCCGTTGATAAGCCTCCAACTTGGTTTCTGCCACAGAACCAGCCCAAGTTGAGGGAGGGAGTTGAGCCAACTGATCGAGGTGACTTTGCCAAAGAGCGATCGTTTGTTGAGTAAAGCGAGGCTCTGTTGTCCCTTGATACTGTTCTTGAGCCGTCGCAATCCCAGCTTCTGCTGTCGTTAAATCTGCGATCGCATTTTGTTCTTGGAAAACTCGAGCCTCCATTCGACCCACCTGCTTGCGCGCCTTTTGAAATTCATCAAAAGTGAATCGCCAAGAACAGCCAAACATCGTGCAATAGGCCCGGGGTTCATACCCTAAAAACCAGACCGGCAAGCGATCCAGATTTTTTTGTGCCGTCGCGACACGCGCTGCCCCCAGCTCAATATCCGCCGCGCTAGTCGCTTGATTTACCAACTGGTCAGCCTGCTCTACATTTGAGATCGCGTTGCGGTAGGCATGATCCATCTGAATAAAACTTGGCATCAATAGCATTGGGGCTCTCTGAGCAACAGGCCGCCGAATCATCGGGTATGGCAAATTGATGACCCACAACAAACCCACTAACCCCGCACTGGCAGTTACGCCCAACGCACCTAACTTAATCAGAGGGCTGAGGGGACGATTCCGACGAGCCGCTTTAGCGAAAACCTGAGGCTCGAGTTCCGACATCAAACTGGAGATGGAAGCCTCGATTTCCGCTTCCGTGAGCAAAGGACCCGATTCTGCCTGCCAGCGATCTAATCGCTCCATAACCAAATCTCGGTGAACGGGTCCGAGACCGCCCAACTTTGCAGCACATCGATTAATCTCCTTCACTAAAAGCTTGTAAGCTGCCGGTTTTAGACGCGCCATAGATTTATTCCAAGAAAATATGATGAATCGACTGCCCGTGTTTTCTCGCCAAAATAGACCAAGACTCTTCTTGCTCAAATTTCTACTCTCATATCCATGAAACAGAAACGTTGCTCCTGAAGCCCGGCAACGTCTGCGAGGACTGCAACTCTAGTCATCCTGACCTCAGTTTTAGAGCCCCGATTTGATCCCCTAGAGACTCAATTCACCCCAACACTTTTGTAAAGAATTACAACTTACACTCTGCTGATGCCGCAAAAAACCGACTTCCAGAGAATTTATTTAAGAGAAGTAACGAATTGCTTATAGTAGAATACCTATCAAATATTAATATTCTCAAAGTTGGATTGGAACTTTTTCTGGACAAATCCTCCATAATATGTTCCAAGTTTGATCAGTCGTAAGTTTCGAGCAGAAAAGTCTGCCAGTTGCCGATGAGCATGGAAACGCTTGAATTTATTATTCATCCGGATGGTCGCGTGGAAGAGAAAGTGACTGGGATTGTCGGGACTTCCTGTGAGGAAGTGACTGCCGCGATAGAGTCTCAACTGGGTCTTGTGTTGCGCCAAGACAAAACTTCTGAATTCTATGCCCAACCTGTAACCGTTAAAGATACTGCTCGTGAACGTGTCAGTGATTGGTCAACTGAACTAAGCTAACAACATAAAAAGCCTGTCCTCTAAACCCCTGATCTCTTAGTAAACAACCCAAATTAACCATGTCCCACTTCAGCACAATCAAAACCAAAATTCGCAATTTGGAAACCTTACAAAGTGCCCTTTCTGATTTAGGTATCGATTGGCAGTCTGGTCCTCGCCCCGTACGCGGATACAATCAGCAAACTCGTACGGCGGCCTTAATCATCGAACAAGATAATGAGTTTGATATTGGTTTTCACTGGAATGGCCAAGAATATGAACTAGTGGCTGACCTCCAGTACTGGCAACAACCCTTAACAGTGGATGGTTTTTTGCGTCAGGTCACCCAGCGCTATGCTTATCGGACCATTCTTGAAGAAGCTAACAATAAAGGGTTTGAACTGGCCGAGCAAACAGAAAATTCTGATGGCTCTGTGCGATTGGTGGTTCAGCGCTGGAGTGCCTAGTGGATGGCGAGCGTAGCGGTTTTGAGCCTGAACTCGGAGGTCTGCTCCGAAATCAGCCTTCTCGAAGCGGCTTTGAACCAGAGCTAGGGGGTTTAGTTCGTGAAGAAGGGATTTATGTAGATGAGCAAACCTGCATTGGCTGCGCTCTCTGTGCTCATATCGCAGTTAATACATTCTACGTAGAGCCTGATTACGGACGAGCCCGCGTGTTTCGGCAAGATGGGGATTCTCCGGAAATCATTGAGGAGGCGATCGATTCTTGCCCAGTTAACTGCATTCATTCAGTCGATTACCATGAGCTGAAATCGTTAGAGCAGGGACGTAAACATCAAACCATCCGAAATATCGGAATTCCTAAAGGCTTTAAGTAGATTCATTGCTTTTTCTGTTTTCTGATCCCGGAATAATGTCCGGGATTTTTTGTGTTCGAGCTGACTTGAATGACAGGCTCATACTCTTTGAAATAACTATTAAAACTATCAGTTATTCCTCCTGCACTGGCTGCTTCCCGAATAGAGATGGCAAACATCACTTTTGTATAGCAGTCGCCATCTTCGTAAAGTGAGGGCTGTGGGCCAGAACGCTCTAGAATTGGGCAACTCAAAATCAGAAGTGTCCTAAACGATCTGGCGAAAGCTATAAATGAGCGGTTGCATGTCAGAGCGCTTTAAAACGAGGTAACTCAGAGTTAGAAATGTTCTAAGCAATCTGACTAAAGTTCTCGTTACTAAATTGAATTTTTTTGTGATCGCAAACGTTAACAACCTAGAAAAGATGGCACAACAGCTGACAGCCTTGATCGTCGGGGGCAATGGTGGAATTGGTTATGGGTTTGTTCAGCAGCTATTATCAAGTGGCCAATTTGCGCAAGTCTTTGCTACCTATCACCGAATCGAACAGGCAGGCCCACTGTTGAGTCTTGCTAATGAATATTCCCAACTTCATTGCCTACCCCTAGATCTCACTCATGAATCTCAAATCCAAGGACTCGTGGCGCAAATTTCAGGAGTTAGCGATCATCTGGATCGGGTTATCAATACTGTGGGGATTTTGCAGCAAGGTGAGACATTAAAACCGGAAAAAAGCTTGAAACACCTCAGTTCAGTCAACTTATACCGCTATTTTTTGACGAATAGTATCGGACCGATTCTACTGCTGAAACATTTACTGCCACTTTGCAAGAAGAGCGAAAAACCCATCTTGGCGACATTATCCGCGAAAGTAGGCAGCATTGGCGATAATCACCTGGGTGGCTGGTATGGTTACCGTGCATCCAAAGCTGCCCTCAATATGCTGATCCGAACGGCCGCCATCGAATATCAACGGGTTTGCCCCCAGGCTATTGTGGTCGCGCTACATCCCGGCACCACGGTCAGTGACTTATCTAAGCCCTTTCAGGGCAATGTCCCTCCTGAAAAGCTATTCCCTGTAGAACGAACGGTTTGCCAGCTTTTGTCCGTCATCGAACGTCTGCAGCTATCAGATACTGGTCAATTCTGGAATTGGGACGGAGGTCCCTTACCTTGGTAAATTCTATTGTTGCTATTAAATCTTCTGATATGGACTATTAAAAATAAATTAATTTCGTCCCATTTCGATTAGCATCGAGAAAAAGATTTTTACGATCTCGTTTGCAATTGCTTGATTGTAATTTGCGTGCATTGATTGGCAAAATCCCTGAACTCAAACAAAATGTCTGTCCAAGCTGTTGTAGATTTATACGTTCTGACCTGACAAGAATAGATATATTATTTAAGCTAGAGGGTTCTTATGAATGAAGCCTGTTTGAGGAGATTTATTGGTGGGTCCTCAAATGGCATATTCAATGAGTTAGAAAAATGTTCAACGAGCTGTAATCTCAGGTACGGTAGTCTTGAGTGAGATTTTAAAGGTACCGGAGTATGCCAACGCGAGGGATATACACGCTGGCAAATGACGTGGTTTTCGACCAACTTATTGCCCTTTTGAATAGCATTGAAAAAAATGTTGGTTCGAAACTCCCTATTTGCGTCATTCCCTACGATGATCGACTTGAGAAAGTAAAACAAGGAATCGCTGAATATCCACAGGTCTCTCTTTTTAGTGATCAAACTTCACTTAGACGTTGGGATGAATTTGCCACTGAAATTTGGAATGCCCATCCAGAAGAGAGTAATCCCACACGTACTCGGCCCAAGTGGTATACAGGGCGTCCGAGATGGTACAGAGGCAAGCTTCAACGGAAGCTATGTGCATTTGACGGTGAATTCGATGTATTCGCTTTTTATGAGGCTGATAATTTAGCCATGTGCTCTCTCGAACGCCTTTTCGAGAAGTTGGAAACTTACGACTACGTTTTTGATGACTGGGAACATACCAAGAGTTTGGAACATGCCGCTTTAGATATTCCACTCATGGAAAAAGCCTCTTTTTATACAGAAGAAGATATTCGTCCCAAGCTCCACTGCGGCAGTTTTTGGGGGTCAAAAAAAGGCTTCTTTTCTCCGGACGAGCTCCAACTCTATCGGAAACGGCTATTGGAGCATCGGGAAGTTGAGTGGATTAATGGGAATGGATTTTGGGATGATGTTTATCTCTTTAACTATTTAACGTTTCTGAGCGGTCGAAAGCAATTTAATTTCACGCTTAGCGACAAATTCTCCGATAAAACTGGCAATATTGCAGGGGTTGATCCGTTTGTTCAACAAAACAATGTCCTTTTCAATGAGCAAGGTCACAAACCGATTCATCGAATTCATTACATGAATTACTCTTCCCGGGACTTTGCTCGACTCTGTCAAGGAGAAGACACTAAAATTCGTTATCAGGATGTCTTTCTCTACTATCGATACCTTCATCAGCCCCAGATCCGGCCTCAGACGCTACACCCACCGACGCTCTTAACCAAGGCCGATCGCTTTCGAGAGCTAGTTTGGCAGCGATTAAAACGGATTTAAAGAATTTGAGTAATCACAATGGTTAAAGTTAGCGTTTCTATTCCAACTTATAACAGAGCCCATTACTTAACTTACGCAGTTCAAAGCGTTCTAAGCCAGACCTATGCGGATTTTGAACTTATTATTAGCGATGATGGCTCGCGGGATCGGACGCCGGAGTTAGTAAAAAATTGGCAGCAGCAAGACTCTAGAATTCGCTATGTTCGTCATCCTCAAAATATCGGTCGTAGCCGCAATATGCGTTCAGGCTTTGACGCCGCAACGGGCGACTATTTTATTAAGTTTGACGATGATGACGCTTTGACTCCGCACTTTTTAGAGAAAATGGTCGCCATTCTCGACCAGCGACCTGAAGTAGATTTCATTTGTTCTGATCATTGGATTATTGATGCTCAAAGCCGTCGTGATCCGGCTGCAACTCAGGAGAACTCGGCTAAATGGGGGAAAGACGAGCTTTCAGGTATTGTGCCGAAGCTGGCATGGCAAACCTTCCAGCGTCAAAGTTTGCAGGTTGGTTCGACTTTATTTCGGCGAACTTGCTTAGCGGAAGTTGATTACATGCGCCCACAAGCAGATGGTTGTGAGGATTTTGATTTGCTAGTTCGCCTAGCGATCGCAGGGAAAACAGCTTATTTCATTCCTGAATTATTGATGGAGTATCGGTTTCATGGTGCCCAAACCAGTCTCCGACAAAATTTACATTTCCTGAAAGCCCGTGTTTTTTGTTTGGAGAGCTATAAGTTCACTGACCCGAAGTTAACCAAGGCGTTGGCTCGAAAATTAGCTAGCAATCGCCTTGATTTAGGTTTGCGGTTGTTGGAGAATGGCCAGACCCCAGAAGGCAGAGCCCTTATTGAAAAGGTCATTTCAACCGTGGGACCCTCTTGGCGAGCGCAGGTAGGATTGAGTTTGTCTTATATGCCAGTGAGTTTGAGACAGTTCTTTTTTGAAGTGTTTCGCAAACTTCGCCCACAGGACTACACAGAAAAGGTTAGAACCGCAGCCAGTTGATCTCGCTTGTAATCTTTTGGACATTTTTGTAACTTCTCAGGCACTCAGGGATTTAATCTGATGAACGAATCATCATGATTTTATTGCTCGCGATTTTACTACTGGTTTTGGTGAGCGGGATTCTGGCGCTGCGTCGCTATTTACAAGATGCTCGGATACCTATCATCTCAAATTTTGAGTTTGAGAAAACCCCTAGGCGCGCACTGCTTATTTTTCCTCATCCCGACGATGAAATTATTGCGGCGGGCACTGTGCGATCGCTAGTTGAACAGGGGGCACAAGTGAGCCTATTGTGCCTGACAGAGGGAGATCAGGGAGATACAGGAGGCTTAGTAGACGCCAAAGATTTAGGATCTACCCGAAGAGCTGAGTTAGCATGTTCTGCGCAAATCCTCGGCATTGACCAGCTCGATATTTTTCAATATCCGGATCACGGCTTAGCAGAGATTGATGCGGACGAACTGAAAGACTTGATCTGGCGAAAGATTGAGCAGTATCAGCCAGAACTCGTGTTTACCTACGATGATGCGATTGGTTTATATGGTCATCCGGATCACATTTTGACCAGCCGCTATGTCTTGGAGGTCGTTCACACCCATTGTAAGCACCCGAATTTCTCGGTTAAGCATCTGTATTTTGCGACCCTTCCCCAGGGCATGATTCGGGCGGCGCTAAGCATCTCTGAGATGTTTCGCGAATGCTATCCGGCCAATCCGGCTGCAGGGTTACCGACCCCAACCTTAGCGGTTAGAGTGACGCGGTTTGGCTCTTTTAAAAAGCAAGCGATGCTCGCGCACCGAACCCAATGGCGGACATTTGACGAGATTCAGCCTCTCTGCCAATTACTCCCCCCAGCGCTTTACTACCGCATCTTTGATCGCGAGTATTTTTCCGAAGTGGATTTTCAGCGGTCATAAGAATTTTCCTGATAAAAAATTTTAACTGTACTGTCCCGAATTGGCGAGATTGGCAAACTTCGTTAACTCTGGCTGAAACAGCAACTTAACGGTACCAGTGGGACCATTACGGTGTTTAACAATCAACAATTCTGCAATGTTTTGATCCGGCGAATCGGGGTTGTAATATGCGTCGCGGTACAACATCATAATCAAATCGGCAT
>JBCDHF010000217.1:0-8018 GCA_038750375.1 Cyanobacteria bacterium P01_H01_bin.15 | reverse complement strand
ATTGGCGAAAGACGCGCATTGTTATTTTCAGGCCGTGACTCCCAGCAGCATCAAATCTTCTTTAGTCGGGCAAGGGGTCAAAAATTTGCAGGCGATTTTTCGGGAAGCGCGGGCTCAGGCCCCTGCGATTTTATTTTTCGAGAATCGCTTGAGTCCCCGCGGGATCGGGGCGATTGAGTTGTAGTACGTAGCTAAAGCGCTGACCCGGTTGGCGTACTGTTTCCGGTAAGTTTTCAGGGTTGTTAGCTGCCGCAACGACTAAGACTTTGTCTGTTTTCTGTACATTCCACTGCCAGGCTTTCTGTAAATCTGCGGTGAGCTGCTTTTGGATTTGGCGAGCTTTTTCAGCCTCTGAACGGAAATCGGCAAAGCCTAAGAACGTCATGAATTTTTGCCACCAAGTCAGTTTCCCCGCGCTGGGTCGTTTGTCTTGCACTGCTTCGTCGAAATATTGATAGAACTGTTCAAAATTCTGAATTAGCAGAACGGCTGGCGCTTTTTTTGTCGCTTGCTTTAACCATTTGCGGATGAGTTTATGGCTTTGGGCCAGGTTTTTCGCATCCTGTAAATTTCGGCTGAGAAAGGTAAATGAAACGCCCCGTTCCTGACTCAGTTGATCGCTCAAGCACCGAACCAAAAACCGCTGACCCCGACCCGGTCCTGCCAACAGTAAAATACCTTGTACTGGATTGCTGAGACTTGCATTCAGAATCAGTTCCGCTGAATTGGCGAGGGATTCTTTGAACGCGAGCTGTCCCTGAAAATTTTCCAGACTGAAGGGTGGTTTCGCTGGCGCAGTTGGAAAGTAACAGCGCTGAGTTGCCCGCTGCATGGCGACGGCTTCTAACTCTAAAGTGATGCCCGGATGAGAACCAAGCCGAAACGTGTCACCGATCTGTATCGCTTGGGTTTCACATTTGCGATCGCAAACAAAAATTCCAAACCGACTATTGCAGTCTTTAATCTGCCAAGCTTCGCCGTTCCAAACAAGCTCCGCATGACTCCGGGAGACACTGGCTTCATCGAGTTGAATATCTTGATCCGAACCCCGCCCAAGTCGATAGATTCGTTCCGGGTCAAGAGACCACGTCCGTCCAGACGTTTTTTCTTTTAGGAACATGTAAAACGATAATTCAACGGATAGTTTAATTTCGACATCGCCATCATATTGTAGATACTGTTTACGAACTCATGTATAGCAACCGCCACCTGTATAAAGGGGTGGTTGTGTGCCAGAACGCTCTTGAACTAGGCAGCTCAAAATCAGAGGTTTCCTAAGCGATCTGGCGAAAACTATATTTCTATTCGCGATTGATGATGAATGTTGCCGTTGAGCCTTCCGGGATTGGACGACTGTTGACGTTTCCGGTGCCAGCCACATTAACCTCTAGGGTAATTCCGCCTTGGCCATCTCTGACACCAACAACTTCAACTTTATTCTCACCTGGCTGTAGCGGCACCATCACCACTTCCCCCCGATTCCAAATCCTTTTGTTGTTGACATAAGTCTTGCCGTTAACACGAAGCGTCACATAATCCCCATCTTCGTCAACATTATCGCGAAGCTCTATCGCCACCATTGGCGCACTCGCTACGACATTCCTAAAGCCATAGCTAGGACTGGTGGAGCTTGAAGGAACTGTGGTCGCCACGACCGGAGCAGGTTGGGGTGGTGCGCTGTTGGGAATGTTGACGTTGAGATAGGGATCATCGGGCGCTAAGAGCGTTTGCGGCTTGGGTGTAACAGTTGGCGTTGTCGGTGCTGGAGCTGTCGGAATCGTCACTGCTTGTGGGGCGACCGCGACCACCGGAGCTGGTGTCGTGGCTGCGGTCTGTTGCTGTTGTGTAGTTTGTTGCTGTGCTGCCTGTTGTTGAGCCGCTTGTTGCGCGGCGGCCGTTTGCTGCTGCATTTGCTCCGTTCTCGCACGAGCTTGGGCTAAGCGATCCTGCAGGGCGGCTGTTTGGGCAGCTTGAGCGGCTAATTCTGCTTCAGATTTTGCGATCGCAGCGGTCGTAGTATTGGGTTGAGTGGGTTGAGTTTGAGCGGATGTGCGGGTCGTGGCCTGTTGTTGGGTCGATAGATCACGCTGAACTTGCTGAGTTTGGGCTTGGGCTCGGGCGAGTTGTTCTTGGAGAGCAGCGGTCCGAGCCTGCTCCTGGGCGAGTTGGCTTTCTGCTCTGGCAATCACTTGCGGGCTGGGTTCGGATGATGGAGAGGTCGAACGTGCTGAGGCTTGCTGTTCTGTGGCGAGTTGCTGTTGAAGTTGGGTAGTTCTCGCTTGAGAGTCTTGGAGTTGCGCTCGGAGGGCTGAGGTACGGGCATTGGCGGCTCGTGTCTCCTGGGCAGGCGCAGCGGCTGGTGATTGGGTGGGAGTAGGGCGGGATGCGGGCTGATTGCGGAGAGCGACGATCTGTTCTCGGGTTTGCTGTTGTTGCTGTCGGGCGGCCGTTATCCCAGCCTCTTCTTGCTGAATTTGCGAGTTCAAAGCGGCAAGTTCTTGCTCTGCCTGACTTAATTGGGCTGTATTGCTCTGATCGGTAATGATGCTCGGCGCAATCGCAACTTGCTCCTGCCAGGCTGAAATTTGAGTCTGGGCTTGCGCATATTCCGGAGCATCGGTCGGTATTGTTTCTGCGATCGCAATGGCCTGAGTCAGACTATCGGCATCTCCGAATTCAGCAAGGAGTTCAGCTTGCGCCAGCAGCATTGCCGACTCGTTGGGAGCGGTGATAACTGGCTCCGTGGGAGTCGGTGCATTAGGGGCTAAGGTTGTTTCGTTCTCTTGCGTAATAAATTTCGGGACCGTTACCAACGCCGCAATAGCGACGACACTCGCACCTAAAATTCCTGGAATCAGCCACGACGATTTCCGCTTGGGGGCAATATCTAAAACAGTTTGCTGGACTTGGGGCTGCTCCGCTTCCCAGGTGATGCTCGGGGCTGTTGCTTCAGTCTCCAGCGAAGGCGATGACAGTTCCACCGACTGATTTTGTTCTTCTTCTAAACGCTCTAGTTCTTCTGGGTTCACGGGGCTAGCCTCCAAGTCAGGAAATAGAAAATTTTCGAATAATAATGTGGAATCAATGAGAACTTCAACAAGCGGACAATTATGGGGGTGCAGAGGGACTGCTCGGTTGACTACAGGCGAGTTTGAGAGCCGTTACTTTGCCAATGTAGTGAAAAGGAAAGGCATCCGTTAACTGGGCAACTTCGACGTACAGTTTTTGCCCGGGCACGCTCAAGGTCACGTCGTACTCTCCTTGGGGGAAATCCGTTTCCCCGATCAAAGATTTAATCCAAATAAATCCCTGAATCTGGCTATCGGTAGCTTCCGCAATTAAATTATCTCCTCGCCAAATTTGCAGCAAAGAGGATCCGTGCGGCGCATCGGTCGGATAGTAAAATCGTGCCGAAAATCCCCGATCCGGAACGGGCAGACCCACTTCACTTTTCGCGAGTTTTGGACAGCTATCTCTCCCAATTTGCGGTGATCGCAAAAAGAACGCCAAGGTTAAGCCAGCACTGACCAACCCCAACCCCAAGCCGCCGCCCAGCAGCACCCAGAGATTGAGTTTCAAGGATTTTTCTGGAAGTGTTTGACGGACAATACTGGGCTTGCGATCGCAAAGCTGATCTAACCGCTGCAGCGCCCCACTAGCATCCTGAAAATGGGTTCCTTTTAGTGACAGCATCTCGGTGAGCAACTGCTCCATCGGTAGAGTAAAGCCGAGCGCAGAGAGTTTGGGCAATTCCGGCCAGGGGGGCTCTTGTCCAACTTGCAGTGCCACAAAGGTTTTGGCTAACGCATGGAGATCCCACCAGGACTGAGGAGTTGTCGGCTGCCGTTGTTGCTCGGGGTGAGCGTAGCCGGGAGTATACAAACCCGTCCGTCCAATTACTGTTTCAATGCCGTCAGGATTATTGTTTGCGATCGCAGAATAATTCACCGGCTCTTGTGAGAGTTCTGTTGCCGAACCAAAATCAATAATGGCCGTTGACCCATCAGCATCTCGGCGAATCAAATTACTAGGTTTAATATCTCCATGGACAATTCCGGCTTGGTGAAGCGACGCTAATCCCCACAGGATCTCCCGGAGTGATTGTTCTAAAGCCGTCGAAGTCAATGATGAAGACTGCTGAAGTGATTGTTGATAGGAGATACCTGCAACAAACTGTTGAACCAGGTAGAGCTGGTTTTCTGCCTCGAAAATCCGATAAATCCGCGGAATAGCCGGATGATGAATTTTTTCGAGAATGGCAGCAGTTCGTTGAAACGTGTGACGACGAATCGCAATTTCCTCGGCATCGCCCAGTTCAATCAACCTCAGCAACGCCCGTTCAGGATGACGCAGATCGGCGGTATCTATTGCTAAATACACCTGGGCAAAGGCACCCTGACCAATTAAGCGCTCAATACGATAGCGCTCAACTTGCGATCGCGGGGATAACTGAGCTGCTGACAGGGCTGATGATTCAGAAGCTTTCATAACTAGCGAAACATAACCGATCCTTTAAGCACGGGCTCGCTGCCATGGCCAGTGGGGCGATTGAGCTATTTGCGGTGACTGCTGCGGTGTCAAGTCAGGACGAGCCGGTATGTAGTCAAGATCTTGTCCAAAATTCGTGCGCATCTGATCGAGTAAGGAATTTTGCTCTGCTCGAATCTTGGCCCGACGATCGTTAGCCTGGAAAATGCCGACGACCGATTGGACAACGGCACCCACTAAACTGGGCGTTGTTCCCCGCGCAATACTCGTCGCCACATTTTGCACACCTCGCAACGCAAAGAATGAGATTGCCTGGCCCTGTTCCGCTCGCAGCAAGTCTAAATCAGCCTGTTGATCTTGCAGGAAATCATAGTTTTGATTGAAATTTTCCAGATATGCGATCGCATCGGCTTTAACCGGGCGCAATCGGGGGTCCGGGTCGTCGTCTAGCTGTTTTGCGAGCCGTTCGTAGTAGGTATAGGCATTGCGATAGTCTTCAACCTGCAGCGATAAAAAGCCCAAAGTATTTAGAATATAAGGATCTTGGGCATAGGAGCGAGACTCCGGCGTTGCCGAATCTCCGTTGCTTTGACGCTCGCTATCCCAATCAGACCCGCTGCGACTCCCTCGGACCAGCGCCACAATACGTTCGAGGTTTTCCTCACTGGGTTCATCAATTTGTTCTGGATCAAACACTGGACAACTCTTTAGCGCAACTTTGCTTTTACGATCCAACTCAGGTGGGTTTTGGCAGTACTGAGCAATTAAATAGTTATTCCAAATAGTCGGCGACTGGGTATCTTCTGCGATCGCCAACACCGATTGCCAATCGCCCATAGCAGCTAACGTGTAGCTCCGAACCTCTGCTGCCAGCTGACTGTCGGCAATGAAAGGCTCTTTGATTTGGTCAAGCTCCGCTAACGCGTCTTGTGGTTGACCCAGCTCCACCAATGCGACCGCTCGATACAAGCGATTCTGCCCATCGGTATCGGGAAACGTTTCCGCCGTTTCATCCAGCCAAGAAATCGCTTGTTCCGGCAGATTGTAGTCGATGAGAGTCCTCGCGAAATTGTAGTAGTTCACCGCTGAGGGTTGAGTTCGCGCTAAGCGATATGCAGCCAGATAATCCTCGGGAAGATCCGCATTCGGTCCACCTGTTTCCAGATTTGCCAGGGATTGCCGTCCCCATAAATCCCGAATTTCAGAATCTAAACCGCCACTGAGCAGAGTGCTCCCAGCCCCGAGGGTTCCCAGTTGTGTATTACCCGATTGAATCGCAGCAGTTTGTTGATTCGGCCTAATAAATCCAGTTTCTTCCTGGCGCGCCAATTCGGTCGCGATCGCAGTTTCTAATTCCTGTTGACGGCGGTCTCGCTCTGCCCGAGCTTCGGCTAAAGTTTGCGCCTGCTGGGACTCAGCTGCGGCGATTTGAGCTTGTCGTTCCTGTTCTTGCCGTTCTTGCGCGGCCACAATTTCTGCCTGTCGTTGTTCTTCGGCTGCTAACTGCGCTTCAATTTCTGCCTGCCGTTGTTCTTCGGCTGCCTGAGCCTGAGCCAAGGCTCGTTGCTCTTGTTCAGCTCGGAGCCGCTCTTGTTCCGCTTGAGCTTGAGCTAATTCTTGTCGCTGCTGTTCTGCCTGTGCGATCGCCGCTTGCTCGGCGGCTAACGCGGCCTGAAGTTCTTCCTGCGCTTTAATTTGAGCGAGTAATTCTTCCTGCCGTTTTTGCTCCGCTAACTGAGATTCAACAATCTCAGCCTGACGCTGCAGTTCCTGATTTGTGATCGCAGCTTGTTGTGCCGCCAGTTCCTGTTCTCGCTGTTGCCGGAGCTCTGTCGCCTGCGCAACCTGGGTTTCGAGTTTTTGCTGTCGTCGAGTTTCAGCCGCGATTTGGGCTTCTAAAGCTTGTTGCTGACGAGCCTGTTCTGCTAATTCGGCTTCATCCGGAGGCGCCGAAACCGCCCTTGGTGCTGCGGCGATTTGCGAGTTACGTTGGCGGGCTTGGGCTAATCGTTCTTCCCTTGCCTCCTGCTGCCGAGCCAGTTCCGCTTGGCGTTCAGCTTCTGCCCGTTGCTGCCGAATGGTTTCTAAGGCTGCCCGTTTCCGCGCAATTTCAGTCTGTTGCTGAGCTAGTAGTTCCTCTTCCTGCCGTCGGGCGAGCCCGGAGCCTGCATCCACCAGTACGGTCGCACCCCGGGCAATATCCACTTGCAATCCTGGTTTCTCTCGAACTTCCACAATGGCTGAATCGGCGCTCGCCTTCAGCACCACCACATTGGCCGCAATAAACTTAGCGTCAGCATTGTCCCGACTCGTTAGTTCAATATGCCCATAGTCGTACTTGCTCAGTCCGTCGTTTGTGCCCAAGCTAATAGTCGCTTGCCGGGTGCTGGGGTTATAACTTTCCACTTGACCGCTGGCGATTTGGGCGGCTACATGCCAGCTTAGACCGATGACTAAAACTACCGTGAGGGCGAATAAACTAAATGCGCGAATAATTCGCCTAAATAGAACGGGCATCTGAATACGTCGGAAACGGAAATACTGAGCCCAGGAGGAGAATAGCGACCGGTGCTGACTCATGGTTATGAAACAGGATTTTTAAAATCAATAAAAATTAGCACTGGGTTTAGATTCTAGAACAGCACTCAGGGTTCAATTTCTAGAGAGATTTCCAATATTCAAAACCCAAATCATTAGGACATAGGACTTACTGATAGATAACAGAGAGTAAACATTATATTGAGATGAAAAACTGATAAGAAACGACTAAAACAAGAATGATTTAGAAATGGCTATCGTTGATATATAAAAAAGCGAATTTAATTGGGTCCAATTAAATGATTTAAGAGATTGTGGCTCTATTTATTTGAGAGTACAGAAGAGAACCTTGTTATGAGATCCACTTCAACCACATATACACTCGGTCACTAATAAGAATACTTTATCGGTCTAGAAGGAGTCATCTCTATCTGAGGAGAGTTGTACAGTAAACACCTGTCACTCTTTCAACATAACTCTTGTCCCTGCCCCTGATAGCCTCCTGGAGCCGGAATCGGATAGCACATTCGATGCTTGAGACCGCAGCGAAACAATATTAATTTCATATGGACAAAGGTTAACGAAGATGGTAGTCTGCTTGAATTGCAATAAGTTTTTTGAGATTACAAATGAATAGACAATTAGAATTATTACTTCTTGGCAGCGGGATTGCTCTTTTGGGAATGTATCCTGCACCCGCTTACGCATCTTCTATTTCCATTGATTTCACTATGGATGAGTCAATAACTTTGAATCCGTCACAATCTGTGTTTGGAGATGTTGTCGTCGGTGCGTTTCGGGATTCCTCTTTAACGATGCCTGACCCCGGTTTGCTAGTTAAGAGCTCAAGTGGGCTTGGAGTACTTAGCGGAATTTCAGGGGATACGGAGAGCGTACAACGACTTTCTCTGCCCGGCGGTAGCACCGCAGGACTAGAGTCACTCATTCTTAGTTTTGGACATCCCGTCGTTTTAGGTTCGCTGGTTTTTGAT
>JBCDHF010000216.1:0-8031 GCA_038750375.1 Cyanobacteria bacterium P01_H01_bin.15 | reverse complement strand
GTTGGGCTCGGTCATGCGTTAAAATTCTTTAATTGAATTTAAGGAACAAGAGCTGAATGCGCGTTGCAATTGTTGGAGCTGGGCTAGCTGGATTGGCGACAGGGGTTGAGTTAGCTGATGCGGGTTGGGACGTTGAGATTTATGAGAATCGCCCGTTTGTCGGTGGGAAAGTCGGCAGTTGGGTTGATAAGGACGGCAACCATATCGAAATGGGTTTACACGTCTTTTTTGGCTGCTATTACAACTTGTTTGACCTGATGCGCAAGGTGGGCGCCGGGAATAACTTGCTGCTCAAGGAGCATGTTCACACATTTATTAATGAAGGCGGTCAAGTCGGTGAGTTGGATTTTCGCTTCTTGACGGGTGCGCCCTTTAACGGACTCAAAGCTTTTTTCACGACGTCTCAGTTGGGAACGGTAGATAAGTTAGCCAATTCTCTGGCGCTGGGGACAAGCCCCATTGTTCGAGGGCTGGTAGATTTCGAAGGAGCGATGAAAACGATTCGCGATCTTGATAGGGTAAGTTTTGCCGACTGGTTTCGTTCTCATGGGGGAAATAACAGCAGTTTGGAACGGATGTGGAACCCTATTGCCTACGCGCTGGGTTTTATCGATACCGAGAACATTTCCGCGCGTTGCATGCTAACCATTTTTCAGCTGTTTGCAGCTCGCACTGAAGCGTCTGTGCTGCGGATGCTAGCGGGGTCTCCTAGTGAATATCTCCATGCGCCCATCGTGAAATATTTAGAAGAACGTGGCGCTAAGATTCATCTCCGTCGGGGTGTGAGAAATATTCAGTACGATCTTGATAGTTTAGAACCCAACGTTACGGGGTTGGTTGTGGCCGATGGGGCGAGCGATAAGCTCATTACGGCTGAGGCCTATGTCGCTGCCTGTGACGTCCCGGGCATTAAGCGCTTGTTGCCTGAAGCCTGGCGACGTTGGCCGCAGTTTGATAATATTTACAAGCTTAATGCCGTCCCAGTTGTAACGGTTCAATTGCGCTTCAATGGCTGGGTCACCGAAATTAACGATGTCACCAAACGCCAACAGTTAGCCAAAGCAGTAGGCATGGATAATTTGCTCTATTCTGCGGATGCCGATTTTTCATGTTTTGCAGATCTCGCGCTTACTAGCCCAGCCGACTATTATCGGGAAGGGCAAGGCTCTTTGCTGCAGCTTGTCTTAACGCCGGGAGACCCTTATATTAAGCTCAAAAATGAAGACATTGCCCAGAAAATTTTGGGTCAGGTTCAAAACTTATTTCCCTCAGCCCGTGAGTTGGAGATGACTTGGTTTAGTGTGGTCAAGTTAGCTCAATCTCTATATCGGGAAGCGCCGGGTATGGACCCGTTCCGCCCAGCTCAAGCGACGCCTTTAGCCAATTTCTTCCTTGCCGGTAGTTACACGCAGCAAGACTATATCGACAGCATGGAGGGCGCTACGCTGTCTGGCCGGCAAGCGGCCCGGGCTGTTTTAGAATCTGTGCCGCAAGCAGTTCAAACCGCTGTGATCGCAAGTTAGATTTAGTTACATATTCACCTAATCAAAAGATGGCGAGTTAGGAGACAGGCATGGCGGACTGGCTAGAGCATAGTGTACAGGTGGAGGTACCTGTGCCCATCGAGACGGTCTGGCAACTCTGGTCCGATTTGGAGCAGATGCCCCGCTGGATGAAATGGATTGATTCAGTAGAGGTGCTGCCGGAAGATTCGGAACTATCGCGCTGGAAGTTAGCCACTGGCACGCTCAAATATAGTTGGCTTTCACGCATTCTGAAAGTCGTTACCCACCAGATTATTCAATGGGAATCGGTGGATGGATTGCCAAATCGTGGGGCCGTTCGTTTTTATGATCGTCAAGGCTCCAGCGTGGTTAAGCTCACGGTTGCCTATGCAATCCCCGGTCCATTGGGGCGTCTTATGGATGGCTTATTTTTGGGGCAAGCAGTGGAGTCGACACTGCAAGAAGATTTAGAGCGGTTTCGGACCTACATCGAAGCCCAGCAAGCCGAAGCGGCGAACTCGTCTTAATGTAAATTTTGATGGTTATCGTGATCTACACTTCCGTAGATGGGTGATTCAATGCCAAGCCTCTTATCGTCTTCGCCAGATGGCTTAGGACACTTTTTTGATTTTGAGTTGCCTAACTCTAAAGCGTCCTGGCACACATAGGCCCCCTGAGCAAGGTGGCGGATGCTGTAGAGATTGGGCAAGCCATCATCCAAGATTTCTTAAACGGTTTATCGAAGGCGATTAATGCTGACTGTTAAATAAAGACAAGATTTTGTTCACTAAGATCCCTTTTTCTCCAAGATATGGATGAAGTCAGCGATGGGTGAATAGTGAGTAATGTTTGGGATTAGCAAACAAGTTGAGCAATATACAGCCTATGAGTTGTCTGACGATCAGGCACCGGCAAGAGCCTTACTTGTGCCAGAGCGGGGAGGAATTGTGACTCTGTGGTCTTGGCAAGGTCAAGAAATTTTTTATCTAAACACAGCGCGCTTTAAAGATCCCAGTAAATCAGTTCGAGGCGGAATTCCCTTGCTGTTTCCGATTTGCGGCAATTTAGTTGATGACGCATACACCTTTGATGGCAAATCCTATTCCCTAGTACAGCATGGTTTTGGGCGTACGTTGCCTTGGACTGTTACGACTGAAAAAACTGACGACGCAGCTAGTTTGACGGTTAGCCTAAGCAGTAACGAGGAAACGAAAGCAGTCTATCCGTTTGAGTTTGTGTTGGACTATGTCACGGAGTTATCCGGCAATACGCTGACCCAAATTTACCGTCACACCAATAAATCCGATGTGCCCATGCCCTTTAGCACGGGCATTCATCCCTATTTTTTAGTTAAGGACAAAACTAAACTCGATATTCAACTGCCAACGAATCAATACCGCATTAAGGGGGACCCAACCCTGCGAACTTTTGAGGGGAGTTTTGATTTTGAGCAGCCCGAAATTGACTTTGCATTTGAAGGGTTGACCGGGCAACAAGCAATTGTTCGCGATCTGGATCGGGGCTTGCAATTAACGCTGAGTTTTGATCAGAATTATTCCACGCTGGTCTTTTGGACCCAAAAAGGCATGGATTTTTACTGCTTGGAGCCTTGGAGTGGGCCTCGCAATGCCATGAATACGGAGGAAGCGCTGTTAACGGCCGCTCCCGGAGAAACAGTAGAAACCCGCATCACCTTCTGTGTCGATGTTCTTTGAAGAAAAATAATAATTCCGCGATCGCAAGCTTGGGTGATCGCGGGCCCACAGACCGCAGCGTTAAGATAAAAGACCGGTTTCTCCAGTGGGTTACCGTAAATTAGCGAGGAAAGATCATGGTAAATACTCTGGACCCCCCAGCCAGAAGAGTGTCTCGGCTAGAGGGCATCAAAGAAAATAGTCATTTTTTGCGCGAACCGATTGCGACGGAGCTGGAAAATGACTCCGATCATTTTTCCAAAGATGGGGTTCAGATCCTGAAGTTTCATGGGTCCTATCAGCAGTTCAACCGGGATCAGAGAGGCAAGAGCTATTCATTTATGCTGCGGACTCGCAATCCTGGTGGCTTTATTCCGGCGGTTTTGTATAAGGCATTGGATCGCTTGACCGATGATTATGGCAGCGGCAACCTGCGCGCAACGACTCGCCAAGGGTTTCAGATCCACGGCATTTTGAAGCAAAATCTGAAAACAGTATTGTCTGAAATTGTCCGGAATATGGGGTCAACCCTAGGCGCTTGCGGTGATTTGAACCGAAATGTGATGGCACCGTCGGCTCCTTATAAAAATCGCCCGGATTATGTTTACGCCTGGGAGTACGCTGACAAGCTCGCGGATCTGTTGACGCCGCAAACCGGCGCATACTACGAAATCTGGCTTGACGGAGAGAAAGTTATTTCCGCAGAGGAAGATCCAGAGGTCAAGGAAGCTCGTCAACGCAACAGCCACGGAACAGTGTTTACCAATGTGGAAGAGCCTATTTACGGTGAGCATTATATGCCCCGGAAGTTCAAAATTTGCATTACGGTTCCTGGCGATAATTCTGTTGATATTTATACCCAAGATGTTGGATTTGTTGTAATTACAAATGATGCTGGTGAATTGGAAGGATTTAATGTCTTAGCGGGCGGTGGTTTGGGGCGGACCCACAATAATGAAGCAACCTTTGCGCGCAAGGCTGATGAGATTGGATATGTCGATAAAGCCGACGTATATGACTTGCTCAAAGCGATTGTTTCGACGCAGCGGGACTACGGCGATCGCTTTAATCGCAAACATGCTCGGATGAAATATTTAATTAACGATTGGGGTGTTGAAAAATTCCGCGATCAGGTTGCTCGTTATTTAGGCAAGCCATTGCAGCCCTTCAGACCGCTTCCGGACTGGAAATATGAAGACTACCTTGGCTGGCATGAACAAGGCGATGGCAAGTTATTTTTTGGTCTGTCTGTTGAGAATGGTCGCGTTAAGGATGAAGGAGCATTTCAGCTTAAGAAAGCGTTGCGAATCATCATCGATCGCTTTGAATTGCCTATGCGTCTAACGCCAAACCACAACGTGTTGTTGTATGAAATCGACCCTGCTTGGCAGGACGAGATTGAAAGCATTTTGGGTGAACACGGGGTTGTCTTTGATCCGTCGCAGCTCAATCCACTGACTCGATATTCGATGGCTTGTCCCGCGTTGCCAACTTGTAGTTTGGCACTGTCTGAGTCGGAGCGGGTATTGCCAAGCATGATTGATCGCATTCAAGCGTTGCTTGACAGGATGGGCTTAGGTGATGAGCATTTTGTGATTCGAATGACGGGTTGTCCCAATGGCTGTGCTCGTCCGTATATCGCTGAACTAGGTTTGGTCGGTAGTGGAGCAGAAGCCTATCAAGTCTGGCTGGGTGCTTGCCCAAATCAGACGCGGCTATCCAAGCCGTATACCCAAAAAATGCCTGCCGTAGAGTTAGAAACCTTTTTCGAGCCGTTGTTTGCTTACTTCAAGCAAGATCGAACCAAGGGTGAAAGCTTTGGTGATTTTTGCGATCGCGTAGGGTTTGATCAGTTGCGAGCGTTCTCTGAGAGTTATGAACTGGGGTCAGCGATGATTGCGAGTAAGTCGCCGCGTAAAAATCGTCGTCGGGTGAGTTTGCCGGATGAAGTTTATGCGGATCTCAAAGCGCACTCTAACCAAGAAGACCGACCGATGAATCAGATTGTTAAAGATGCGTTGCTAATGTATTTCAAAGAGAAATCGGCGACGGAGGCGGTGGTAGTCGAGACGGAAGCGCTCCTAAATACTGAGCCGACATCGGTTGCTGAGACAATGTCAATTACCGAGGCAACGCCTATTGCAGAGACAACCTCGGCAGAGCTGATTTAAGTTTCAATTCCGTTCGTTTTATTATTTCTGTTTGCACAAGCTGTCGGGTCTGAGGACTTGGCAGTTTTTTGTGGTTTTACTAGGCCTTGGATTTGGTTGGGAAGCGGCAAACAGGGAGAAGTCAACGGTCTATTCAAAGACTGCATGCAAGTTCAGCCAGCGCCAGCGTCACGCCAATTGAAGAGAGTCCTAACGTTTGCTCACGAATACTAAACTTTTCAAATCGCTATTGATTGAGTATCTTGTTTGACAAAATGTTCAAGGCGACAACGATCTTGACGAATTAAAAGATATTCCTGAAAAGATAGGATCGTCCGATATGCTGCAAACTTTGGTCCGCGATCATACGCCACAGTCGAATCAGCCAGCACTTGAACCAGCACAACCGGATTTATCATGCGATCTTTGCGTTCCAGCTGGAGCCAAACCGGCCGGACAGTTAACGTCACATCTGGATAGATATAGCAAGCAAGGGGCAAGTTAAGGCTTCTTTGCCCAGGTAAAGCATACGGAGATAAAGCATCTTGTCCTAAATGGCGTCCTAACTTAGTCTTCGGCGGCTACATATCAATTTCGCTTAGGAACTTACAAGCATTGATTCAGTTACAAAGATGCTGTAATACTGCCGAAGAAGCGCTGACGTCAGCAGAAAAACCCACATCCGAAAATTTCGTCATGGGTAGGAGTAGGCGCCGGTCATGGGCACAATCCGTCCAGCTGCGATATTCATGACGAACCTCCGACTTCAGCTCTTTCGCCAAAACTCCTCTGGCGTGTAAATCTTCGGTTATCAGCAGCGAGGACCATAGCACCATGACTAGCGGCAATACCTATCAATATCTAGCCGAGCTTCAAAAACCCACAGTTACGAAACCGACTAAAGAAGAAACGAAGTTTAGCACTCATAGACGCGAGACTCTAGCGCCTCGGGATAGTCTTCGCAATACTGTTCAAACGTGTTTTTTTGAGCAGCTTCCCGTTGCAATTGAGCCGTTCGCAGCTCTTCTACTGTTTCCCAAGCAAGGGCTACATCAACATGTTGAGCACCATAGAGCTTCGTGACACGCCGCGCATGCTCCAAAGCCACTTGCAACTGATCGTCTAGAGAGGGTTCACGTACGATTGGCTGCTGCACAACCGGAGGACGTATTGTTGTAGATACGGCAGAAACCTTAGCCATCTTCAATTCCTCAAAAACTGTTCGTTATTCACAGCATAACGATAACTTGGAGAAATAAGTCCCCAAAAGATACATAAGTTTTTTGTATATTTAATTAGCTTTGCTTCACTCTCGGCAACACTTCTGTAACCCTTCTAAAAAATCCCTGAAGTGACTGATTCGATGAATGGCTTCGCCCTCAAAAATCCCCTCACCGGCTTCACTAAACTAGCGATTAGAGCGTTCTGCGACTCAAAATCAGAAGTGTCCTCAGCGCTCTGGCAAAGTCCACATATACAAACAATGCCCGACTCCACCCCAACTGACACAATTCCTAACACCCAAAAGATTCCACGCACTCGTCTACTTTGGTGGGCACTTTGTACCGGGCTCGTCAGCGGATTGATTTATCTGATCAAAGAAGTCTCCGTCCAAAATGCATTTCCTTTCGACGCGCCGATTTTGTTGTGGATTCACCGATTCAGCAGCCCCACCTTGGATAAAATCATGCTGGCGATTACTCGGCTCGGCAACCCTAGCACCACTCTGCCCTTGGTACTCCTTGTACTCACCGTTCTGCTCTGGCAAAGACGTTGGCGCTTCGCGGGACGGTTTTTTGTGGCTTGTAGTGGCAGCATATTTCTCATCATCCAACTCAAACTCTTCTTCGGTAAAGCTCGTCCCGAACTATGGCCTCAGCTCGTCACCGAATCTACCTACAGCTTCCCCAGCGGACACGCCGTCAGCGCGGTAGTTCTCTACGGTTTCATAGCCTATATGCTGTCAGATTACCGACCGAAATGGGCAGCACCGATTTACGGTCTCGCCACGTTCCTTATCGGCGCCATCGGATTCAGCCGTCTATATCTAGGCGTCCATTGGCCAACAGACGTGCTGGCAGGCTATGGGATTGGCTTTCTCTGGCTATTTATTTGCATCGGTCTCTTCCGATCCCGACGCTAGCCATCATTCCCCGCAGACGACTAATCCAACTCCGTTTGACAACAAGACACCAATAACTTGTCCGCTAAATCTGCCAGTTGCCCCTGAGTTAATAAATCCACCCAAAGTCCCGCTGCACTAGGCTCCACCCGATACCACTCACCCAATTCTGTCAGGGCTTCATGCCAAATCCCGGCTTCCGCGTAAAGGACCGCCTTGGTTTGTGGATCATTAGCCTGAGAGAGGGCTGATGAAAGTTGAGAATCGAGCCGGATCCGTTCCAAGGTTCCCCGCACCGCAACTGCTGAAGCGGGTCGAGTGGGGTCGCAATAGACCGCCAATGTCCAGTTGTATTGAACACCCGTCTCCAAAGAACCGATGAAGCTGGTAAAGGTAATCCAATCACCCCCTCTTTTTCAACGGTCAGCGCCAAGGTTTCTCGATACATATAGTTGTCTTGGACATCTTGAACGACCAACTCTACCGGCGTTTTTGGCATTAGCGATCGCGGAATATAGAATCCATTTGGGATCTAAGAAAGAGCGAGTCTTTTGAGCAAG
>JBCDHF010000215.1:0-8032 GCA_038750375.1 Cyanobacteria bacterium P01_H01_bin.15 | reverse complement strand
AAGAGTCAATGAGCCGATGCAGAAACGTCATTTCCCCGTCGATTAATCCCGACACGCCCGCATTCAAAAAATAAACTCCGGGCTGTAAAGAACAACGAAACTTAAACTGCACCGTCACCGTTTTCCCGGCCTCAATTTTGGGAATGGCTTGACTGGGTAGATGGGAAATCGCGCCGCCTAACTCCACGCCGCTAATGGTTTTGATCAACATGCCAAAGTTGACGTTATAGCTATCCCGAGAGAATTGAACTTGATACTGATAAAAGTATTCGTTGCGTCGCAGCAGCAAGTTAACGCGTTTTTTTTGCCGATTTAAAATTTCGGGCGGATATTGAATTTCTGCGCCTTGGGGCGCAAACGAAACAGTGCTTTGGGGTCGCAGATGGGGATCATAATCTTCCGAGAGGCGAGGGGAGGGGCTCGGCTCAACCAACGTTCCAGTCGCGTTTATTTTGGGGGCTTCCGCCGCAGCCGGCGGCATCTGTTGGCGGTGGAACAGCAGTTTTTCGCGCAGCTCCGCTGCATAATCAGGGGGGGCATACAACAACTTTTGGTAATGGGACACAATCACCTTCGGATTGCCCACCGCAATCAGCTCTCCCCGATCCATCAAAATTGCGCGATCGCACAGCTCCATTACAGTAGCCGTGGAATGGCTAACAAATAAAATCGTTCGGCCGTCCTCTTGAAAAGCACGAATGCGTGCAAAACACTTGCGCTGAAAGGCTTCGTCTCCTACCGACAGTGCTTCATCCACAATAAGAATTTGGGGATCGACATTAACAGCCACCGCGAAAGCTAAGCGCACAAACATCCCGCTGGAGTAGGTTCGTACTGGCTGATAGATAAAGTCGCCAATATCGGCGAAATTTACAATCTCGTCGTATTTCTGAGCAATCTGGCGCTTGCTAAACCCCATGATCTGCCCATTAAAGTAGATATTCTCTTTTCCCGTAAATTCTGGATTAAATCCACTCCCCAATTCCAGCAGCGCCGCAATGCGCCCAAAGCTCTGGACTTCGCCGCTGGTTGGCTTGAGAATGCCTGCAATAATCTGCAAAAGCGTACTCTTGCCCGAGCCATTACGCCCCAAAATCCCTAGCGTTTGTCCTGCTGCCAAATCAATACTGACATTACGCAACGCCCAAAAATCTTGCGCCCGACTCTGACCGGGAAAGAGCAGCTCCTTTAGCCGCGATGCGCTATGGCCATAGCGTTTAAATACTTTAGAGAGATTGTGTAGCCGAATGGCGGTCTCAACCATATTGATTTGAGGCAATGCCCAGGTCGCAAAAATTGGCGAGCTCTGCCTGTCGTCAGGCTCTTGAGAATCCCTTGACCAGCGCCGCACGGCTTACTAATATATCAGACTGGTCGAACCTTACTAAGCGGCTTGCTTCGGTCGCGATTAGGCGAAATCAAAAAAGGGATTTTAGACAGTCGGAGCGGAAAGTGATGAGGACGAACCGCAGGCTTATTTTACAGTTGAGTCAGGATAGTCAACGGTGCGAAAGACAACCCAAATTCAGTTTGAACTGCTGCTTAGCTTAGTCTGGCGAGACCTCGAATCACGCTACAAGGGTTCGGTCCTAGGCAACCTTTGGCCGCTCTTACAGCAGCTATTTATGCTGTTGATTTATACCTATGTATTTGGGATTGTATTGCGCGCCAAGGTAGGGCTAGCAGGCTATACAGATAATAATCCCGTCGCTTTTGGCGTGTGGCTATTTGCGGGGTTAGTCCCTTGGACCGCCTTTGCCAATGGCCTTTTAAATGGCGCCACCTCGGTGGTCAATCAGCCCAATCTGGTGAAAAAAGTGGTGTTTCCGCTGGGGCTGTTGCCGTCTGTATCGGTGCTGTCTGCGTTCATCGAAAGTGTGTTTGGCATTGTGGTGCTGGTGTTAATGAGTACGAGCTTTGGCTACCCGCTCCGGATGTCGGCGCTCTGGCTGCCGTTGATCATTGCCCCACAGCTCCTGTTTACCCTGGGTTTTAGCTACATTCTGAGTGCTCTAACGGTCTATGTCCGAGATATCCCCCAGAGCTTGGCGGTGTTGTTGAATTTGTGGTTTTATTTGACGCCGATTGTGTACTCGATTAAAGCTGTACCCGAGGCGTTTCAGCCCCTTGTGCTCTGGTTAAATCCGATGGCGACGGTTGCTGAGCTGTATCGAAGCACCATTCTGTTGGGTCGCATCGATCATCAGTGGGAATTTGCCTTTTTGTGGGGGCTGGCACTGTTGATTTTCGTGGTTGGGCTAGGGCTGTATCAAAGATTACGCGATAGCTTTGCTGACATTCTTTAACAGCCGTAGATTAATTATTGTGATCTCTGCGATCGCAAAGCCGATGATTTATTCCCCTCATCGCTCACAAGTCGTCAACTTTACCCACGCTCTCAATGTTTCTGCCACACTCCATGCTTGGGCAAAACAGCCGCGAGGAAGATGCGGGGGAGCCCCATCAAAAATTTCGCTAATAGATCCCAACCCGGCCGCTGCCAAATGGTCGCCATGGGGTTTAAGGATTGCTAGGGCCGCAGTCGCATCTTGATACACCTGGTAGTGAGCCAACGCATAAGGACCTAGCAACCAGCCCCAAACAGTGCCTTGATGATACGCGCCATCCCGAGCATATCGATCGCCGCCGTAATGACCTTGATAATCAGAATGCTTAGGACTCAGCGATCGCAACCCAAACGAAGTGAATAAATGTTGGCAGATGTTCTCGAACATCTGTTGTTGTTGAGCAGAAGAGAGTAACGGCGGAAAGTCCAGCCCAACTTCCGGCAGATAGATTGCAAAGATCTGGTTGGGGCGTAATGCCACATCAGTTCCATTCGGGGAATCAAGCACATCACAGCAATACCCCAACTCCGGCTGCCAAAATCGCTGAAACCCATCATGACATCGAGCCGCCAACTCACGATAACGGGGACTAGGCTTATCCAGAAGCTCCGCGAAATAGAGCATGATCGCCAACGCATTAAACCACAACACATTAATTTCAACTGCTTTCCCGTGGCGAGGCGTCACCACCCAATCGTCAACTTTGACATCCATCCACGTGAGCTGGGTGCCCGGCTCCCCAGCATAAATCAACCCGTCATCATCCAAATGAATATCGTATCGAGTCCCTCGGCAATACCAGTCAATGATGTCGTCTAGCACCGGAAACAACGCCAACACCAACTCGCGATCGCCAGTCGCGACAAAATATTCATAGACCGCCTGGAAATACCAAAGGCTCGCGTCAACGGTGTTGTAGCAAGGGGGTTCTCCCTGTTCCGGAAACAGATTTGGAATCATCCCTTGATCAACATAGCGCCCAAAGGTTTCTAAAATCGGACGGGCAAGCTTAGGCCGTCCGGTCATCGCCGTTAAACCGGGTAAAGAGATCATAGTGTCTCGACCCCAATCCCCAAACCAGGGGTAGCCCGCAATCACACTGCGACCATTCTCCAATCCCGAACGCCTCACCAAAAACTGCTCAGCCGCCAGCACCAGTTGTTTCGTCCAATCTGGGGGCGACTTCAAATCAAACACTGCCTGCCAGCGTTTGACCAATTGCGCCTCCGTTTGCAAACGCTCCCGGAGCGCCAATTTACCATCAGTATTAGGAGCTGGCTCGGTACTGACCACAACCGTTACGGTTGCACCGGGCTGCAACAGCACATCTCCAGTTGCCGCATGCAAATGATCGCAGCTATTACCGGTTCCCCGATACTCTTCCATCGCTAAAAAATAGTTGCGATACCAGACCCGCATGGGCTTAAACACAACGCGATCGCTAACCAAAAAGTAGGGCACGCTATCCGCATTCGCTTGAATTTTTAGCCCTTGACGGTCCGGCACCACCCGCCAAGACCCCTCCGTCGAGCCGCCGTGGTGATCACGGTAGTTCACCAACGCCTGCAATGACAATGTCAACGATGCCACGCCTTGTTCGTGGGTGTAGGTAATGTAAGTGGTGTTCTGCCCCTGCTCCATCCAAATCTGCTTGCGGAGCAGCGCATCTCCCAGCCGATAACGCCACATCGGAGTGGTCCCAATCTGCTCAAAAGACTCTAGATATTGATAACCTGTAGGAGCAATGGATTTATCACGCCACCGATTACTCCCCAATGCAAAAAACTGTTGTTGATAGATAACCGTCTCCTCTAACTTCGCCAGCAGCAAAGTCCGACCCACTGGCGGCTTCAGGGCGGCAACCAGATAGCCATGATATTGACGCGTCAAGACCCCTGCAACCGTTCCGCAGCCATATCCCCCAATACCATTGGTAATTAACCACTCATGGGATTCTGCGATCGCAAAATCTCCGCAGCTTGAACGTCCCCACCGAGTCATGGTCTTCTCCCCTTGATTGCTGGCCCACAACCTCTACTTACTAAAAAGTCGCGATTGCTACACATCCATCATAGAGGGGAGCCTCTAGCTCACTGAATTTGCAAGATTATTGGGAGTTTGCGATCGCAAACCTGGATTACGTTCCAACGCGATCTCATCCCAGGAGTTCACTAGAGAGCGCGCAAGCATCGATGAACAACATGCCTGCAAAACTTACAAATCCAGATTTGTTCAGACTCAATGCCAATCAACTTGGGGAAACGAACATAATATCGAGCAAGATTTTGGCTAAAGTGGTCCCGAGGGATTTTTCTCGCTAATGATAGATAGAGCCAGCCTACATGCAAATCTACCTAAGGTGGCTGTGAGGTATCGAGATGTCAAGGCCTAAAATAACGCTGCGTCCAGCTAATTCCGATGATGCGACTCGTTTACAGGAAATCCGGAAAGCGGCGTTTGAACCAATATTCACGTCCTTTCGTTCAATCCTGGGGGATGAAATATACGAGCTGGCACAGGAAAAAGAAGATCGAGAGCAAGAAGCGCTGCTGTTCTCACTCCTTGCACCGGAATCTGGCTGGGATGTATTTACTGCTGAATTGACTGGGCTCGTAATTGGTTTCATCTCAGTACAGCTCAATCGTGATACGTACGTTGGGGAGATTGGACTCAATGCTATTCATCCGGACTATACCGGTAGGGGATTTGGCACCACGATGTACAACTTTGCTGTTGAGCAGATGAGGCAAGGCGAAATGCGAGTGGCAACGGTGGCAACTGGTGGAGACCCTAGCCATGCACCTGCGCGTCAAGCCTACAGGAAGGCAGGCTTCTCAGTCGAAATCTCCAGCGTCTGGATGTGTCAAGCACTTTAGACTTGGTGACCTTTGTAAACACCTCCGCTTTTCATCGCAGTGTCCAAACAAAATTCTGCTGCAGAATACATCTATTCAACTTAAAGCGAGGCATTTACGTACATCCTTAATAACGGTCGAGGAATGGACGTTGTTGGGAATGACTTCGAACTCCTCAAAGAGTTGTATATAAGATTCGACGTTATCTTCTCGAATACGACCTTAAAACTATGTGTCACTTATTTGAATAGCGATCCCCCTTTTTGCGGTGATTGACGAAGATTGCAGATATGGGTGTTGTAATTGCAATTGCATGTAGTTCTGCAACGCGATCGCACTTGACTGCCACCCAACTGACGCCTTGGCGAATTATGTGCGGGCTCAAATAGAGATCACTCAGATGGGCTTAGTAAACGTACAGTCCATTCCCAAAACTCCAGACAGTGAGGGCATCGACGTGAGGAGATTGACAAAAAAGTCGTAATTTCAGTAGACCACAGCCAAGCTATTGCCCTATGTCGCTCCAATCGAGCTTCAATTCAAAAATCAAATTTGTCTTTTCTGGGGGATTAGTCATCCTTGACTAAGTCCTTCTGGGCGCAATTCCAATGGACGATCTGGATTTGGTGTTTATTCCCAAAACGAGGAAAGTAATCCTGAACCTAGCGATTCCAAACATTGTCTCTTCCATCGTCAAATAGAGGGCTCGGGGAATCAGCCCTAAATTTGCGTTCAGCCACACTAAGTGCTTGGCAGCCAAATTTCACAATCTGAAGTTCAATTCTGAGAACATCACCGCTAAATCGATGGCTCAGAGCCAATAAAAAGCCGAAAAATCAATTGCCCCCGTAGAATTATTAAATCTATGAGATAATTCGTTACAGTCAGTTATTTTTGTCTAAAAAGAAGCACTGTGACCGACCAAACATCCGAAGAACAGCAGGAGTCTCGCCCGGAGGAAAAAACTCTGGCTGAGCTAGCTCCCTCGCGATATGAATGCCGCAGTTGTGGCTACGTCTACGAACCCTTGAGAGGCGACAGTGTACAAAGCGTTGCGCCCAATACTCGTTTCGAAGAGCTGCCTGAGAACTGGCGATGTCCAGTCTGTGGCGTCAAACGCTTTTCCTTTAGCGATATTGGCGCGGCTGGTGCACCGTCGGGCTTTAAACAAAATCTAAATTACGGTCTGGGAGTCAATAGGATGACCCCCGCTCAGAAAAATCTTCTGATTTTCGGCGGATTAGCCATCGGCTTCTTGTTTTTCATCAGTTTGTATGGTCTTCGCTAGGACAGGGCATTAGTCAAAAGAAAATTTGAGGATTTATGAAACGTTGGGTTAATAAATTAAAACAGTTGGGACTTGTGGTGATCGCAGCACTGGCTTGCTGGGGCTGCTCAAATGTCCCGAGTACTTCTGTGAATCCTTGGATGCCTTTATCCCTGGAGACCGAAGCCACTTTTTCGGATATTGCATTTGTGGAAGCCGAGGGCGATGACTATGCTCAGCATGGCTGGTTGGTCGGCAGTCGGGCAAGCCTCTTTGAAACAATCGACGGTGGAGCTACTTGGACAGAAGTTCCCGTCGATTTAGATGACGGCGAAAAAGTTACGTTTACCGCAGTCAGTTTTTCGGGTGATGAGGGCTGGATCGTCGGTGAACCGCCAATTATGCTCCATACCGATGATGGTGGAGATAACTGGAATCGCATTGCCCTAAGTGAAAAGCTACCCGGTGCGCCCTATGGCATTAAAGCGCTCAGTCCCAACTCAGCTGAAATGGTCACCAACTTAGGTGCCATTTACCGCAGTACTGATGGCGGCATGAACTGGAAAGCTCTCGTAGAGGGTGCGGTAGGCGTTGCCCGCAACATCAGCCGCTCTAACGATGGAAGCTATGTGGCGGTCTCTGCCCGAGGTAACTTCTACTCCACATGGGAGCCGGGTCAATCAGAATGGACCCCTCACCTCCGTAACTCTTCCCGTCGCTTGCAAAATATGGGTTTCACTTGGGATGGTAATCCTTGGCTCATTGCTCGAGGTGGTCTACTTCAGTTCTCTGAAGGACTTGAAGACGATGATTGGGGTGAAGCGATTTTTCCTGAATTTTCGACAAGCTGGGGATTTTTAGATTTGGCTTATCGCACACCCGAAGAGATTTGGGTTGCAGGCGGTAGCGGCAACTTAATGCTCAGTGAAGATGGCGGCGAGACTTGGCAGAAGGATCGCGTTATCGAAGATGTACCTAGCAACTTATATAAGGTCGTTTTCCTCAGTGAGGATCAAGGTTACATCTTAGGACAGCGAGGTTTATTGCTTCGCTACAACCCTGGTGGTGCTGAAGCCACCTAATTTCCAATCGACTAATCTCGGCTACAAGCAGGGTTTGGGATAAGATTAAAATAGCTTAACCATTTGCAAGGTAATTTTAAGGAGGCGGCATTAGATGTCAGGAGAAACCGGCGAACGCCCATTTGGGGATATCGTAACCAGTATTCGCTACTGGATTATTCACAGCATCACGATTCCGATGCTATTCATCGCTGGCTGGTTGTTTGTGAGCACAGGCCTTGCCTACGACGCTTTCGGCACCCCTCGTCCAGACGAGTATTTTACTCAGCAGCGTGAAGAGCTACCGATTATTAGTGATCGTTTCGACGCTGTTCAACAAATTGAAGAATTTAACAACTAGTCAAAACCCCCTACAGTCATGACAAACTCTACCGTCAACGAACCCAAGGTTTATCCCATTTTTACGGTCCGCTGGTTGGCCGTCCACACTCTCGGCGTTCCTTCCACTTTCTTCTTGGGAGCGATCGCAGCAATGCAGTT
>JBCDHF010000214.1:0-8095 GCA_038750375.1 Cyanobacteria bacterium P01_H01_bin.15 | reverse complement strand
TGCCCGGCTGCCAAGAACATTGGCAACATACTCTTACCCGCACCAAACGACCTGTTAACCGTCGTATCAACCTCACATTCCGACCCTTTCAACACTCGTAACTAGCAACGTTCAAAAGCGTTTTACCTAGGTTGCTGTTTGATCTGTGGATTGGCGGCAGTATGTTTACAGAGGAAATGCCCGCTTTTTGATGGGGGAGACACAAGATACGATCGGCAGATTATTCCCAAACACTGGAAATCGAGCCGGACTTAGCTAAAGCCTATTACAACCGAGGATATGCCCTTTATAAACAAGACGAACCGGAAAAGGCGATCGCAGATTTTAATGAAGCGCTCAAATTGGATGCAGATTATCTGCCCGCCTAAGGTAATCGCGGCATTATTCGTGCCAAATTAGGCGACTATGAAGGCGCGATCGCTGACTATGGCGAAGTGATTACTCGCAACCCCAAGCTCCCGGAAGTGTATTTCAATCGGGCAATGGCCTTTACATCCAGCTCAAAGATCACCCCCTCGCAATCGCGGACCTAGAGCAAGCTCAAACCCTCTTCGGTGAACAAAATAATGAAGCTGCGATCACAAAAATCAAAGCGGTCAAAAATCAGTTCCAAGCCAGAAATTAAAGCACGACTATATCTTGCCCCACGCCAATAGTTCCGGTATTTAAGGGAATCAGATTCTGACCAAAGGTAATGCCAGCAGCGGTCTTGCGGAAAGTGCTGAGAGTTTTCAACGGTTCTTTATCAGGACGACGCTCCCCTGAATACTGATTGGTGGTAGTCACAATGCAACGAGTACAGGGCTTCACAACGGAAAACTCCACTTCTCCAATGGCAATCTTTTGCCAGGTGTCTTCGATAAAGGGCTCTTCTGTTTCAACCACCAAATTCGGACGAAATCGATTCATCGGCACAGCCGGAACGCTTTGCTCTCGAAGTCGCCGGTTCAATTCAGCTAAAGACGCTGTTCCAATCAACAAAAGGGGAAACCCGTCCGCAAAACTAACTTGGTCTTCTGGTTGCCCGTACTTGGGATCAACCGGTCGCGGATGCTCGGGAGATTGCTTGACTAACCGCAGCCGCTTGTCAGGAATATCCAAGGCTTGCTTAAACCAGTCCGCTACGCGATCGCCTTGATCGATGGCGATGGTTTCATCCCGCCAAATAGTGATAGGCCGCTCTTTGCCATCTTTTCTTGGTCGCAGCGTAAACGTGTCTACCTCCTCTCGTTGCAAAATCAACCGATCAAAATTCAGAGTCACCTGAATCCGAGCAAGAGCCGGATATTGCCGCTGGGTCAAAAATTTTCCGTTCTCGTCGATTAGCAAATATTCGCGATCGCCTTGTAGCCCCTTAGGCGTTACTTCCGCGCTAATTTCTTTGCTCCCGCGACAAGATTTGATGGGATAAATATTGATTTCAGAAAGCAACATACGGGGTTCTTCAACATCGATCGCCCCAAGGATATCTCAAGGAAGAATAAAATCAGACCATTCTCCCAAGACTCATAACAATCGCGCCTTGTACTGCTGACAATCAGGTGTTTCCTTAAAGCTATTGGCTTAATGCCCGAATAAATTGCTGAATACCCGAGAAGAGGCCCTTCGCGCTGGGCTTCGCATCTTCCTCGTCTTCACTTCCACTGCTAAGGATGAGGTTCAGTTTGTCCCCAGAAGGTTTAGTGCTAGTTTCAGCCAACAATTCATAGCCGCCCTCTTCCGTTTCTTGCCAAACTTGCCAGGGCTCCGGATATACCCGCAACACAACAGCACCTTCAAGGGGGCGGTAATAGTAGCAAGATTCAATTGTGCTGAGAAATCGTTCTCGTAGCTGTCTTGCCGCGAGCCCAATACCGACAATTGCCACATTTTCCAGTTGGGGAATGAGCAACAACACCGGCTTTTCGACAACGAGATTACAGAGTTTTTCAACCTGTTCAATCTCCACGGACGAAGGACCGGCTAACAAATATGCCTCATCATCATCTTCAACTTTAGTAGTAATAGGTGTCCGTTTGCTACCTAAGTCATTAACTTGAAAAGGTTGATCTCCCCAATCTCGACGAGCAAGGGACGCGGCACCGGTATCCGCAAATAATATTTTTAACGCTTGATCTGCAAAAACCTCAGCAAACTCCAAAGCCAATGCCTGAGTTTCTAACGCAATCTCCGGGACGACCAATTCAACTTGCAGTCGGGTTAATCCGTCACCAAGGGCGGCTTGCGTAGCAGTTTTGGCTTGAGCAACAGCTTCCGTGAGATCTGAAGGAACAGCAACCATATGTCGGAACAGTAAGCAATATACGTATCATAATTCGATAAGTCTAAATACTCAATGCCAATGAGGGTGACGGTGACGGAACGCCCAGTATTCGCTCCAGAACTTGGGGCAGAACCAAGGCGGTCCAGTCAATATCCGCAGTAGTGGTCTCGCGACCTAGCGTGAGTCGGATACCCCGCAAAGCGTCGGCATCGGCATACCCCATGGCTGATAGTATTGGGCTCGGTGTTGATTTGCCACTCGCGCAAGCTGAACCTGCACTAATAGCGATACCGGCTAAATTCATTTGTCGAACTAGGGTTTGCCCACTCAGGAGACCTGTCGAGTCAGCGTTCTCTGGTATTTTCACGACGAAACTCAGGTGGTGCGGCAGCCGAGAGTTGTGATCGCCTGTGGGCTTAAGGAAAAGACAGTTCGCTAACTTTTGGAATAAGCGATCGCGTAATTTGGCTAAGCGATCACATTCGGTGATTAGCTCTTGCTGCGCGAGTTCAGCGGCGGTGCCAAAGGCAGCAATAATCGGGACAGCCGGGGTTCCAGAGCGTAAGCCATTTTCTTGCTCACCCCCGTAGGTATGGGGCACGAGCTCAACACCCGGACGAATGAAGAGAGCACCAGCGCCTGGTACTCCGTAGAGTTTGTGGGCAGACAGCGACAGCAAATCTACCGGCAAGCGGTCCACATTCACCGGCAACCGTCCAGCGACTTGAACTGCATCCGTATGAAATAAAATTCCGTGATCGCGGGCGACTTGACCCAGTTCCTGTATGGGCTGCAGCGAGCCCACTTCACTTTGACCATAGATAATTGAGACCAGTACCGTCTCCGGTCGAATAGCCGCTGCGAGGCTTTCTGTCGTTACCAATCCCGTTTCTGTAACCGGCAGTCGAGTGACCGACCAGCCTTGACTTTCTAAAATTTCTGCCGGTTTTGCGATCGCCGGATGTTCTACGCTTGAAATAATCAGATGTTGTGGCGTTTTAAACCGTTGCGCTACCCCCAGAATTGCCAGGTTGTCCGCTTCGGTTCCGCTGGCTGTGAAGAGCAGACAGCGAGGATCTGAACAACCGATTAAATTAGCAACTTGAAAACGAGCAATTTCTAATGCCGTAGCTGAGCGTTCACCCCAACTATGTAAACTCGACGGGTTGCCCCAACTTTGCGCAGAAATTTTCTGAAAGGTTTCTAATGCTTCCGGTCGAGGCGGTGTGGTTGCACTGTGATCGAGGTAGATTTGCACTTTCAGTCAGCGAAGAACAAGCGCTAATTATTTTACTCAGGTTTACTGACGACTGAGTCAACAGTCACAGCATTGACGGTTGTATCAATGAACAAATTATTTCGCGTCTTGTTCACACTTGAATTCCCAACTTGATTGATCCCATCACTTAAAACATCATAATCTTGAGGAAGTTTCAAGGAGCTCATAAAGCATCGCATATTTTTTTGTAGCATTGTTGTCATATTCCTGTCTATCTACTAAAGGGGAGCTTACAATAATGCATGAAATCAAATTCGTGAGCGTAGAATTACCAGTCAACCTTGGTCATTTCTCAACTCACCAGTTTTTGAAAAAGTAGTGACAAACGATGAAGTGGTACATAAAGGGCTGAAAAAAGTACGCAGTTTTTTCCGGGCGCGCAAGCCTAACGGAATATTGGATGTTTTTTCTCTTCAACATCATTATTTGATTTTTTTGCTGGGATTTATTGAGTGGTTTCTGATGCTGCATACAGAGACTGACCAAAGTGTTCTTAGTGTTATTTACTCGTTAGCAGTTCTAATCCCAAGCATTGCTGTTGGCGTACGTAGATGCATGACTCAGACCATAGTGGATGGTGGATTATTGTCCCATTTGCCAATCTCTTCTTTGCCGTGACTGCAGGAACAAAAGGAGAAAATAGATTTGGACCCCCCCCCAAAGCGATAGAGAGATGATGATTTGGACGAAAAAGACCAATCTAGCAAACCGCTTGACAAACTAAACAATAATTATCTAATTACAGTGACCGGATGAGACCACAATGCGAAGGAAGTAATGCCTTAAGATCACATTATTTCTGCCTGCTCTTACATAACAATGCCGCATCAGGTGTTCATGCGTTCGTACACAGCAGAGGTGGATGGTGAGAATCGAGTTAGATAATTAAAGATCCAGAATTTAATACCTGAATCCATCGCTACAGGGACAGTTGCAATAAAAAGATCAACGGCCGCCTCGTTTTCTGGTAACCCAAAATGATGTGCAATTCCATTTAAAATGACGGTCCATCCTTCTGGTGAGTGAAAGCCGACAAACATATCTGTCACTAGAATAAATAAGAAGACTTTTGCCGGGTCACTCAGAGACAAAAAGGTGCGGTTCGTTACTCCGCGTACAACCTGCAAGCGATTGCGATTCACAAAAATAAGCCCTGAAAAGGTAAGACCTATGACCAAGTCTGATAACAGATTCTTAAGACCTTGGAGCTCTTCTTCTCTTGCCGCTTTCCACAATTCTTTCGCTTTATCCGCCATCAATTCTTGCTTCTTCTCAGTAGAAATTTCCGAGTTCAGCCCTAAAAGAGATTTGACTTCTAAACGTTCTCGATATCTCGCCAATTCCTCTGAAAACTCTTCTTCAATTTCACTACTGAGTTCTATCTTATCTGGATTTTTGTCGATATAGCTGCCTAACAACGGCTCGAAGACTAAGTATCGACTGATCAATCCAAATAGTAGCGGGATAATAATAAAGATCGCAATCCAACGCAGTGCAATCTGATTCTGTTTACGTTGTAAACGGAGCTGTTGAACGACTTTTATTTCATATTTTTTGGGATCTGGCTTGCGACTTAGAAAGCCTCCGCCAAAAATGCCTGTTCGGCGCCGCTCTAAGTTGCTATCTTCGCCCTCTATGACGACCGAATCTAGCAACTGCGCCTCAACTGTCGTACTTTTTTTCTCAGATCGTGAAGCAGGATTCTCTCCACTAATCGGTTTTGCCTCAAGTTCTTCAATTGAATTGGGCACTTTTGTAAAATCGCGTTCAGTAGATTCGCGATAGTGACTGATGACGGACTCGATGAAATCAAGCTGGGTCAAGAGCTCCTCTTTCTTGGGACTATTCAATGCGTCCACTTGACCCTTCTCAGTTGGCGACTGATTCAATAAAAAACTATTGAGCCTGAATTGGACTAAATTTGAACGGATTTCGAGTAATTTACGGTCACGCAAACTACTTACGTAGTCGTAGACGGTTTTACTTTGCTCTGAAGAGTAAAGGATCGGGTTGCCGTCGAAAAATTGATCTTCTAAAGCTTTAATTTCGCCGGCAACTTTGTAGGCACTACTGAGTGCTTGAAATTGCCGCCGCTGTAGCCAACGGGTGACTCGATTCAATCGGGAAGGGTTTGTCATAGGAGTTCGTCGCCAAACTATCTACTCAGATTCGCCATAATGCGACTGAGGGAAATCTTAGTGTAGATTCACCTTAATGGGGCGCAGTCTTTTGTATTCTTAGTTCTCCAGTCCCAACTAGTTTATTAGAGTGGGTTTGGGCGCTAAAATTCAAGCATTGTCCGCCCCTAGTAACGATTGCTATTTGTTAATGGAACCCGCAAACCTTTCCCGAGTTGCTCCTGATCGTGCGAAGCAGGTTGGCAACATCATTTTGCAAGTCGGTCGTGTCAGCTTTTGGTCCCAGTTGGTGCTTGGCATTGTAGCGACGGTTGTTTTTGGGCTTGCAAGCCTAAATTATTTGGTGATCGGAAGTAACCGTACTCCCGGCGGCGAGGTGGCGGTAGTTTGCGCTTTTGTTTCGTTAGGGATTTTGGTGGGGTCTATTTGTATTTCCTATCGTTACTTTGCGCTGTCTCGCAAACTAAAGTCTCCGGATTTGACCGAGCGACCTAAGAAATCTGGAACCATCAAACTTGTTCAATTGCTTTTAGTCATCAACTTAATTGGGCTCCTACTGGGCTTAGTCGGTGCTCAGTCGATGGTGGGTATTGCGCTGTTCAAAACCCTGTCTCAAGGCCCAAATACTTTTAATACCGATCCAACCAAAATTGTCAATTCCTTAGACCTCTTGACAGTCTTAAGTAATTTGCAGGCAATTACGGCTCATACGGCTGGGTTAATCACGTCTTTATGGTTGTTGAATCGCATCAATAAGTAGAGTCTGGAGCTGATTCCCTATGCAACGAACCCGTCTCACACAGTTAACGACGGTTCTCGCTAATCGTGCCACTGCTTTATTTACGAATCCTTGGCGGCGGTTTGCCTTGATTTCGATCGCAAATTTGTTTGGGTTTTTTCTCGGCAATGCGATTTCGACAACGGCTGGGCAAAATGCGGCTTGGGATGTATCGGTAGCCGCTCTGATGCTATTGATTACCGAATGCATTAGTATTTTTGTGTATCGACGCAGACGCCAACCAAACCCGGCAGAACTCGCTCCGTTGACCGGAACAACTTTGAATGCGATGAAGATAGGTTTGGCTTACGCTTTGTTTTTGGAAGCATTCAAGTTGGGGTCTTGACGGTGCTGGGACGCTGGGAGGAGCAGACAAGTTCACCAGTAGAAAAACAGGCGCAGGCGGAATTATGGGCGACGTCCGAAGCTAGCATTGCAAAATATTTAGAATCGCGAGGATTGGCTGAGCGATCGCAACTTTCCGACGCTAGAGAGCGCTTATGGTTACCCCTGGCCCGGATAACTCAAACGTGCTGGAAAGACCCGAGTCATCCGCTAATTCTGGGGATTTTGGGCGGACAAGGTACAGGGAAAACAACCTTAGCCGGAATTTTGCAAATTTTGCTGCAGGCTCAAGGACTCAGAACGGTCACCCTTTCAATTGATGACTTTTATAATACATTCTGCGATCGCAAGTTACTTTTCGAACAAGATCCTCGCTTTTGCTGGCGGGGTCCACCCGGCACCCATGATGTGGGGTTAGCGGTTGAGACCTTGCAGCAACTTAAGGCTGGAGCGGACAAGGTTGAACTGCCGCGTTTTGATAAATCGGCGTTTGACGGTGCAGGCGATCGCACAGACCCAGAAATTTGCGGACCGATTGACGTAGCGATTTTGGAAGGCTGGTTTGTCGGCACTCAGCCGATCGAGCGGAGCGCATTACAAACACCTCGAGAATTTTTGGAGACGCCAGAAGATCGGACGTTTGCCCAGGTTTGTAACGATAATTTACGCGCATACCAGTCTATCTGGCAATTGCTGGATCGCTTGATTATTTTGAATCCCGAAGATTTTCGCTTGAGTAAACAGTGGAGACAAGAAGCCGAGCAAAAGATGATTGCCCAGGGAAAAACGGGCATGTGCGATCGCGAAATTTCCGAATTTGTAGAATACTTCTGGCGATCGCTCCATCCAGAGCTCTTTATCACGCCCTTAACTAAACCGGGCAGTGCGGCGGATCTGGTAGTAGAAATAATACGCGATCGCAAACTGGGTCAAATTTATCAACCGTAGGGTTTATGCATGAAACCGATATGACCAAAGCGCTAATTATGACGGTGCGCGATTGGGCAGATAGTCAACCAGAACCGCCAGATATTACGAGGGTTCATTTGGTGGTCGGGCAGTTTACCTGCGTGGAACCAGCGAGTTTACAGTTTGCTTTTGCGGCACAGACTCAGGATACGTTTTTGCAGGGGGTGGAGCTTGCGATCGAGGAGACACCCTTAATTGCATTTTGTCACACGTGCCAGCTGGAATATTCACCGGAAATTGGTTTGCAGTATGCTTGCCCAACTTGCAAAGCTCCAATGGACGATATTCGCTCTGGGCGAGAGCTGAGAATTTCGAGAGTGGAG
>JBCDHF010000213.1:0-8096 GCA_038750375.1 Cyanobacteria bacterium P01_H01_bin.15 | reverse complement strand
GCTTTGATGACTTTGCCAAAACCGCGCAACGCTTTGGTGTAACTGAGCCACTCATAGAAATGACTTCCAGTACGCACGACCTGAGGAAACGTCTCAACAAAGGCTGTTTTAGCCACCCGAGAGGTTCCCATCGATAACCACACCAGCGCCAAAATGGGCGCACTGTTATTGAGGGATCGTCCGTCGCTCGCATACAGAATCTCTTTTGCAACGCGATCGGCATCAAGCTCTACACACTCGAACACCACCACCCCAAATTCAGCGGTGAGTTCTCGCTTGTCTGCATAATATGTACCAGTTGCCGTCCCGATCAACAGACAGCGTCGTAATTTCTGCCAAGGACCGCAATCAAACGTAACGGCACCAGAACGACCGCGAATCATTTCCGTTTCTCGCCCTGGAATCGCCTGGGTTTGGGGCGTTTGGTTAATTTGGGTCAAAAATCGATAACTCATTATGGTCCTCCAGCCCTATGGGCAGCATCAACAACAAAGGGAGTGGAGCGGGAATTGAACCCGCATCTCGTCGAACTAAAGGGCCTAACGTCCCAAACGATAACCTTCAGTTCTGCGGCCCTGCCGGACAAAAGCTGCGCTCTACCGTTGAGCTATCCACTCCATGGGGGACGGAAAGGGATTTGAACCCTCATCGCTGGCGTAATAGGCGATAACCTTCATTCATCGACCCTTGCGGATAAGTTGGCGAACAAAGGATTCAGTGTTTTACCGTTTAAACTACCCGTCCCATGTCCAGTCGGGGAGGATTCGAACCTCCGTTAGGCGGCACCTATCGATAACCCTTATTCAGCGACCCAGTTTGGTAAGTGACGAACAAGGTTGTCTTTTGCAGCTGCCTAAACCTCTTGGCTACCGACTGTTTTATTCGGATGGCAGTGAAGGAAGAACCTCCCTTGCCATCGACAAGTTCAATGTATGAGCGATCGCCCCCCTCATTCAAAGAAGAGCCAGTTCCGAGCAATCCCTTCTCAATCCAGGCTTACAGAGTTGGGGGGACGTATTAAGCTGGGGGGACCCCCTTACTTTGTCTGGTTTTTTTGTATGCCGAAGCAAAGTTATGGACCCAAGTCCTATCAGCGAGCGGAATCTTTAGTGCTAGCGCTGGTAGATTTTGCCAATGATGAAATCGTCGGGTCCGAGCGGGAGTTAGATAGTTTGCGATCGCAAATTAAAGTTCGCTGGCAAGGCGATCGTGAATTGGTTGTGCTAGGTAAAGTTCGGCATTTTGAGACTTTAGATGGACTGTTTGCCCCCTATTCGTCCTTAACCGCACCGCAGATCAAAACGGCGCTAAAACAACTACACGCATTTGTCGGTATTTTGCAAGACCATCGCACGGCTCAACGAGGGTCAGAGCTATGGCAGTTTAGCTTGCAGTTAGGGGCATCCCGCTGGGACCGCAAGGGAATCGCCGCCGATCTTCAGCAACGTTGGCAGGGAAACCGAGTTTCCCCATCGAGCAATCCAGAGCCCACAGGACCGTCCAGCATCGTTTATTGGCAATCTCTCTGCCAAAAAGTCTTGAATCAAGGTTTGAGCACCAATCCTTTCACATTTCGAGATGGCATCACGTTTGATTTAGATGAGATCTACGTTCCGCTGAGAGTCAGAGAACGGCCCCAGCGATCACGTCAAACTGAGCTAGAGGTTGCCGAACCAGTAGACTCGAATGATCCAGCTTACGAGCCCGCTGAACTGATTAAGCATTTGCAGCATCAACCCTCGCGAGTAGCGATTATTGGGGAAGCTGGCGCTGGCAAGACAACTTACCTGCAAAAAATTGCCCAAGAACTCCTGACCACCGACAGTGCAATTCCGATTTGGATCAGCTTAGGAGACTTATGCGATCGCACATTAGACGCCTACGTTTTGGACGTGTGGCTAAAAAGAGCGATGCGGGTTCCCATCGTTTCCCCAGAAGTAATCACAGCCTTGGCAGACCAGGTTGTGCAAGGACGAGTTTGGCTCTTGCTCGATGCCGTTGATGAAATGGGAGCCTCCAGTGCAGTTGCCCTAGCCAACATTGCCCGATATCTGGAAACTTGGTTAGGTGATGCCCAAATTGTTCTCACCAGCCGTATTAATATCTGGGATAGCGGCAAAAACGCTCTCGCTGACTTCACCACCTATCGCTGCTTGGATTTTCGAGAGCCGGGCATTGATCAAACTCACGCCTTCATCTCACGATGGTTTCAGGCAGATTCGAAATTAGCGAAGCAACTCAATGCTCGTCTCAATCAAGCCAAATTTAAGCCAATCAAAGACCTGATTGGTCAACCCTTGTACCTGGCATTACTCTGCTACGTCTGGAGCATCACTCAAGGGCAACTACCTAATACCAAAGCTCAGCTCTTTCAACGTTTCGAAGATGCTCTATACCAATGGAAACAGGAGATCATTGAGATCTCGCCAGTGCAGCGCCGCCAAGTTACACAGTTTTTAAGCCAACTAGCCTTACAAGGGCTCAGTCACCAACCCGCCTGTTTTCGATTTAATGAGTCACTAATCCAGCAGTGGGAGCCCCTCGCCAGCGTAGAATTATTACCGTGGTGCCTCAAATTAGGGTGGCTAAATGCGACCGGCATTCATCAACAAACCGGCGAGCCCGTTTACGCTTTCTACCACAGCGCCTTCCAAGATCACTTTGCCGCCTTGGGCTTCCACCACTGGTCAACCTTTTTTGATCGTGGAGCCCGCCATAAAACACCCATTTTTTCGATGAGATGGCGAGAAGCAATTCTGCTGTGGTTTGGACGTTCGGACGTAGCCAACGCAGAAAAACAAGCCTGCTTACAACACCTCATTAATTTTCAGGATCATTGCGGCGGCTTTTATAAAGACCGAGTCTTTTGCTTAGCAGGGCAGGCCCTTGGAGAATTTGCCGACTTTCCCCTAGCAACAGAAATAGTTGAGCATCTGGTCCACTGGCGTTTCGATCATACCGAGCCCACTCCAAATCCCTTGGCGGTCTTAGCCGGAGTTTCCCTGTTTCGCTGCGATCGCAAATTGGCCGTTGCCGCTTTAGAAACCTTTCTCACCACAACTCCTCATTCCTTTTCTCGCTGGCACGCAGCCACCAGCCTCGGTAAAACCTATGCGCCCGGCAATGAAATTGCGATCGCAACATTAGAATCCCTGCTTCATAGGGACCCCAATGATTCCTTACGGATCGAGGCGGCGCGAAGCTTACGAGCGATTGACCCTTGCCATCGGGAGGCACTGCGAGTCCTCGCAGATCTCATCTATCAAGACGCGAGTAGCCCTGCCACCCGACGAAAAGCCGCTCTCCGACTCGGTCAACTGGAACCGGGCAACTCCTTAGCAGTGGAGACGTTAGAAAAACTACTCTTGCTGACCAAAAATACAGTGGCTCGCAGCAATGTTTTGATGTCCTTACAACAGCTCGACCCGGCGCATCCAGCCGTGTCAGAGTTGCCGTTAAAACCTCGCCCCAATTCCGGCAACAACCGCCAAAGAAAACAGCCCCAAGGCGATCAAGCGCAAGCGTTCAAATACCTGTATCAAAGTTTCAAGAGCAGCAACAGAGCTCTTTCCCGAGTCCGTATTGCCGCTAAGCTCCTAGACTATCAAAGCGATCATGCAGAAGCCTTAGACTTTCTGATTAGACAATTTCAATTCAGTAATGAGCCGATCATTCTTAAAAAAGCACGCCAAATCCTACAAGATCTGCCGCCCAATTTGGCTCTTGAGCTGATCCCGCAGCTCAGCCAATCCATCCAGGCCAACCCCAGCAAATTTCAGTATCGAGAACAATTCAAACTGCTATGGCATTGGTCGCACATAATTGACCATCCAGAATTCCACCAAGCTTGGCAATCATCCTAAAGTGATTCTGCGATCGCAAAACTCAGCAGAAACAAGTCACTTGCGATCGCAAATATTGCCTGACTCGAGACGTGCTTAGCTAGCCGGAAAAAGGCTCTCTTCTTCAGGCCGGACGGGGGCTGCTTGCAAAAAGCGCTCCTCAACCACTTCCCGGAATTGATTTAAATCCTTCTGCCAGTTCCCAATCAAACCCGACAGATAGTTAATCTTGTCTGCCGTCTCAGCCTGGGCCAAGTTGTAGACAAAATTCCCTGCAAACAATAAAGCCGGAATAGCAGTACCGTCGGGCAATTGAAGTTTAGCCTGATTAATACTGAGATTCAGCTGCGCATCGTCCAGCTGATAAAGCAAATTCAAGTTTGCCTGAACCGGTACCTTCCCAAAATCCTGCCAAGGACCCTGAGCCAACAAGGTGCCCGCAATATAATCCCGAGCACTCTCCGGACCACCCGACAAAGGCACTAACGCTCTCGGACTAATATTCAGCGCTTGATACTCAGCATTCGGCAACTTTTCCACAAATCTACGGGCTACTTCAGGAGTCAGCAACTCCACCTTCTCAGCCTTCTCATTAACCGCCTGAGAAAAGGTCACCGTCCGAGGCTGAGCCGTAATATTCACCCCGTTCTTAAAACTCAGTTGCGCCACACTCTGATTGGCTACGGGCGGCTTTTTAAATTCCCAATCCTGCGGCACAATCGCACTCAATTTCAAAAAATCCTGGTTCAGCATCGCCGGATTTAAGGACTTAGCCGTAATTGCGATCGCAACTTCTTGGATTTCTCGAACTTGGACCGAAGCCGGAGACTCAGCGGGAGTAGCAGCAGTCATAGATACACCTACAAAAAATTTGGAAAATTGTTGCCTGCCAAACTAGCGCATATCTCAATAAAATCAAGGGGTTTCAAGATTTCTTTTTAGATTCCCGCATGAGTATCTGACCGAGCATAAACAATCAAAATAGGGTTGCTTGTTAAGGTAAGGCTGCTCACATTTCAGCGTCTGACTATCAATGCCGGCTTCTGTACCTCCCACCGACTTTATTCGACTCGATCAATTCCTGAAGGCCCAACAGATAACGAGTACAGGTGGTCAAGCGAAACTTTTAATCCAAAGCGGCCAAATTCTCGTCAATGGAGAACCGGAAACTAGGCGGAAGCGTAAACTCATTCACGGCGATCAAGTTCAATATCAAACAGAAATCTTGACAGTATTGTTTGAGCCCATCGAAGACACACCTGAATCAGAAATATAGTCTCCCGCTCATCCTACCCCGGTCTCAAACCAATACCCATAGCAGCCACAGAGTTCCGCCCCCCCCCATTAATATTGCTCTCTTTAAGCAACTAAACCAAGACAGATATTAGTAAGCGGTTACCCAAATCATGTCTTAGATTGACTTAACTTATCATTGAGCAGAATTCACTGAAAATATAGAGCACCGTTAAGGTATTCAGGCTAATTTACAGTGATATTTCGGTTGTTTAGCCTTTCACCAGTCGCTATGTTTCTATATAGAGTAAATAGCTGTGTGTGCAGCATCTGTGTTTGAAGCTGAAGGGTTTCTAGGCTGTATCTCTGAGCTTAATCCGACGTAATCTTGGTCTTTAGCTGATATTGCAAGATGGACTGCTTAGATATGCTTTGGTCTCTGGATTCAATATATGATTTTCACTCACTTGACTGAGCATAGAAAAGTTGTAGATGTCCGACTGAATAGCAATTGAACAAAATCAAGCCACTAGTTATGGACTAACCTCAATAAAGATTTGTTCTCCCCCCCCAATATAGTTGACTTTACATAACCTATAGTGACTTCATGAAAATCTCATATGGGTCTGCTGATATTTGCTGAGGATAATGACAGAGGCTTATCTCTAAATGAATTAGTGCTATCACAAGCAAGCTTTATCCACATCGTAATAGTCGAAACGAGTCAGGACAAGCCTTTTAGACATCAACAAAGCAAGCGTTGAAGACAGAATAACACCGGGATGCTTGACCCACAAAAGGTGTACTAATATAGTATGATTCAGCATAAAATCGAAATAAAATAGCGTATTCGTCAGTAAATTCGCATAAAATGCGATAATTTACGGTCTTTTTTAATAAACCGAGCAAAATCAGTGATTGCTCGGTTTTTTTGATGGAACTCAATCCACATAATCAGAAAGTAAATTATTAGATCAATTTCTCCGCGAGCAATTTCGTTAGAGCCTTACAGGAATCCTATGTTTTCACCAGTTATCAATCTTTCCCAACTCGACGGCAACGATGGCTTTGCGATTCTCGGAGTGAACTCAAAAGATAACTCTGGTCAGACTGTAACTGGGATTGGGGATGTCGATGGGGATGGTCTCGCAGACATCCTGATTGGTGCCCAAGCTGGTGAACCCATCGGCGCACTGAATGATAATCGAGGAGAAGTCTACATTCTCTTTGGCGGAAGCGATGTGGATGACAACGGGACCTTTCAGCTCAGCAGTCTAATTTTCAACAACAGCACCAACGGATTAATAATCAGCGGAGACGACCCCGCAGGTCTTTTCAGTTCTGCCCTTACCGCCCTGGGAGACATTAATAGCGATGGTTTCGTTGACTTTGCGGTCGGTGCTCGAGGTGCAAATCCATTAGATCGCTCTGGAGCTGGCAAAACCTATATTTTTTATGGTGGTAATCAATTTAATAATTCAAGTAATATAGACTTTCGCCTAACGCCCGATTATTTAGACGGTACCACAGGATTTATCATAAATGGCGCTGCTGCCAGCGAAAGAAGTGGTCAGGCATTAAGTAGCACCGATTTTAATGGAGATAGCATCCCGGATGTTGTTATTGGAGCACGAGCAGCAACATCGAATGGCTTTTTTCTGAGTACCCAAACTAAAATTTATGTCGCTTTTGGTGGAAATTCATTCGGTGAATCAGGAGATGTTGATTTAGCGTCTCTCAATAATGGGATTACTATTGAAGGCGAATTTAGTGGATTTGGTGCGGGAAGCAGTGCATTAGCTGGTCTCGCAGACTTTAATGGAGATGGTTTTGGTGATCTCGTCATTGGTGAGTCAACAGCTGACACCAACGGGCTACTGGGTAATGGGATTGTTTATGTGGTCTACGGTGGAGAAAACACTCCCAGCAACATCAATTTAGGAAATCTGGGCAATAATGGCTTTTCGATCGCAGGGGGGCTATCTAATGGTCAACTCGGAGCAGATGTAGATAGCGCGGGTGATATTAATGGAGATGGTCTCACTGACTTGATTTTCTCAGAACCTAGAGCAGCTGTAAATGGCAACTCCTCTGCAGGAAAAGTGTATGTTGTCTTAGGTCAAACAGACACGATTACAGGAGACCTCTCTGTTCAAGACTTAAGTAGTGTTAACTCATTTGTAATTGAAGGGTTGGAGGGTTCTGGACTACTCGGAACAGCGCTTAATACGCTAGGTGATATAAACGATGATGGCTTTGACGATTTTGCTATTAGTGGAATCGGTGAATCATCTGGAGCAGGAAGTGTTTACGTCATTTTCGGAGATGCTAATATCGGCGCAACGGGCAGCATCGATCTCAGCCAACTAGATGGCAATAACGGTTTCCGACTTCAAGGAGCAGCCAATGGGGACAATGCAGGTATTGATATTTCCAGTGTTGGGGATTTCAACGGTGATGGAGTAGGTGATTTATTAGTCGGAGCTTACTTTGCTGACCCGAATGGAAATGGTCAATCCGGTGAAAGCTATATTGTTTACGGAATTGCAGATGAGCGAACAGCCAATGAAGCGCCAGTCTCTGAAGATGACGTCTTCAATGTTTCAAAGAATAATGATGTTGACTTCAATGTCTTGAGCAATGATATCGACCCCGATGGAGATGCCTTAACAATCATCGCCCTTAATGGTCAAATGATTACCCCTTCCGGAGACATTACACTTCCCTCCGGCGCCATCCTCACACTCAATCAGGATGCAACCGTCAATTACGACCCGAACAGCGCGTTCGACTTCCTCACCAGTCAACAATCAGCCAACGACAGCTTCACTTACACCATCGATGATGGTAACGATGCCACCAGTACCGCCACCGTCAATGTCACCGTTGTCAACTCCAACTTCGACCCGACCGCAAATCCTGACAGCGGGACCGTTAACGAAGATGAAACCCTGCAGCTATTCGCCCTGAGTAACGACACAGACTCTAACAATGACCCGCTGAGCGTCACTCAGATTGACG
>JBCDHF010000212.1:0-8106 GCA_038750375.1 Cyanobacteria bacterium P01_H01_bin.15 | reverse complement strand
TAAGTCCGCAGCGTCTACCATTCCGCCACGCCCCCTTAAAGCATGCTTTTTAGCACGGTTCAAAATTATAGCGCGTCCCCCACACTAACTTTACATTGGCTTAACTTCCCCCGAGTTCAACAAAGAAAGTAGAATAAATAGTCATTGAAACCGCGAGCTAGCTCCCTTGTGAGTTTAGGCGTTGCGCCGTCCTGATATCGTCAGAGAACCGATGCCCACTTTGTCCATACTGTCCGAATTTCCCGAAACCGCCCTGGTTGCCTTACTTTATTTGGTGCTGAGCGGACTTTATCTGCTGGTGTTGCCTGCGGGTCTCTATTGGTATTTGCAGCAGCGCTGGTATGTTGCTAGCTCTTGGGAACGGACTTTCATGTACTTTTTGGTCTTTTTTCTGTTCCCTGGCATGTTGCTATTGAGCCCGTTCTTGAACTTACGCCCAAAGCGTAGAGCTTCATAAATTTTTTTAGTCAGCAAGGTAATGCGCAGAATTGACGTAATTTGGATTTGCCTAGGGGTTTTTGGTGTCGGCGCGATCGCATATGGCGTACTCAAAGCGGCGGGCATCGATGGGCTCTCCGCTGGGGTCTGGTCACAACTAGTGTTAGTGTTAGTTGTTGTGGGCTGGACAGGGTCTTACCTATTAAGGGTGGGATCCAAGAGCATGACTTTAAACGAGCAGCTTAAGGACTATGAAGAGGCAGTCTTGGATAAACGTTTAGCGGAAATGACGCCGGAAGAAATCGCCCAACTGCAGGCTGAAGTCGAAGCTCAAAATTCCCAGTCTTAATCCTTTCTTTGACCGCCACATATTGTCTGGGTCTGAGCAATCTCGCATAATAGGAAGCCGCGAAGATGAGATTTGGGCTTAATGGTATCTGTTTCTGAAACGTTTCAAGCATTACGCGCCGCTGGAGAATGTGCGTTAATCCCATTCGTAACTGCGGGGGATCCGGATCTGGAGACGACAGCTAAGGTTCTGCGTCTACTGGACCAGCAAGGTGCTGACATTATTGAGTTAGGTGTCCCTTATTCTGATCCGTTAGCCGATGGACCTACAATTCAAGCCGCTGCAACCCGTGCGCTACAGCGGGGGGTTGGTTTGGATGATGTTCTGAAAATTGTGCAAACAGTCAGCCCCGATCTGCGATCGCCGATTGTCTTATTTACCTACTTCAACCCGATCTACTATCGGGGCATCGAGCCATTTTTAGAGAAAATTGCGGCCGCCGGGGTCAAGGGGCTTGTTGTGCCCGACTTACCCTTAGAAGAGGCGGCAACTTTGCTGACACCAGCGGCGGCATTAGGCATTGAAGTCACCTTATTAATCGCCCCTACCAGTCCGAAAGAGCGCATCATTACGATCGCAGAAAAATCCCAAGGATTTATCTATTTGGTTAGTGTTACCGGCGTGACGGGGGCTCGAGCTCAGATGGGCGATCGCGTGGCGGAATTGCTTAATGAGATTAAAGCCGTGACTGACAAACCGGTGGGCGTAGGATTTGGAATTTCTCGTCCAGAGCAAGCCCAACAAGTCAAAGATTGGGGAGCCGATGCGGCCATTGTCGGTAGCGCGTTGGTAAAACGATTAGCGACCGGCTCCCCCGCCGACGGACTCGCTGCCGCAGGGGAGTTTTGTGCTGAGCTTAAGTCGGCGCTTCGATAATACGGTGCAGCCGAAAATTCGTTAATACGGTGCAGCCGAAAATTCGTTGACCAGATCCCCGCTTAAGTTTTAAACGCTTCACCGGCAGCTGCATCTAAGAACCAGTAGAGTTCATCTGCAGGGGCAATGAGGCGAGACGGATATTGATTAGCGTCTCCTTCTTCGGCAAAGACTTGAGCTAATGCTGGACGCTTGTTTTCTCCAGCCACCAGAAACAGAACACACCGAGCCTGGTTAATAAGCGGCACGGTAAAGGTAATACGCGGTTGTCCATCTTTATTGCCCACGGTCACGAGCCGATCGCCCACCTGGAGTGCAGGGGTTCCTGGAAATAGAGATGCCGTGTGGCCATCGTCCCCCATGCCAAGCAAAATTACGTCAAATCTCGGAGCGTCGGTCCCAAAATGCTGAAGCAACACTTGCTCGTATTTGGTCGCATCAACGGCTGGATCGTTACTGCTCGTTGGAACTGCATGGATATTGCTGGACGGAAAACCCCCCTTGTTCAGCCACGCCTCTCGGGCCATCCGCTCATTACTTTGGGGATCAGTCGGGGGCACATAGCGCTCATCGCCCCAAAACACATGGAGATTAGTGACTGGCACAGAACTTTTCGCCAAGAGTTCATACAGCGGCTTTGGAGTACTGCCCCCCGCTAACGCCAAATTAAAGGGTTTCTTGTTTGTGATCGCAGTTAGAAGTTTCGTTTCAATGAGCGCAGCCGCCCGCGCTACAAGCGCCGACTTATCGGCAAATATTTCGACAATTTTGGACATAATCCCAGCCATTTCATCACTGGCATCTTAAGAGGGTAAACTGTCGGGGGGATTTGTCTTTAAGGATTCTTCAATGATGACTATGCGAGTAAGTCGTGAATACCTCATAATAGAGGGTCTCTTTCCGGCTCACTCTATCCAAATTGTTCCGTTTTCGACATTGCCACTCAGATATCTAACCTGTTCTGAAAATCTTTGATAAACCGATGAATAGTACTGTTTATTCTCCCTATACGTCCCTCTGTCTTAAGGTTATGGGCGTAATCTTTATTGTTGGGGCCTTCATTGACTTCATCACGCTTGCGATTCCGTTTAATGTCATCGAACCTCGCTGGCAATTGACGTTTGCCACCTCAGTGGTCGATCGAGGTATCGTGCCCATGTTAGGGATTGGGTTTATCGTTTTGGGGTACTGGGTTGAAGCCAACTTTGTAACAGGACGTAAAGCGGGATTTGATCTGCGTTTGCCAGCCTATCTGTTGGCATCTTTGTTGGCGCTGCTCTATCTTTTGATTGTGCCGCTTCATCTAAACAATATTCGGACGGCCCAAACGGATGCCTTAGAGCAAATTAGTCAGCAGTCGGGCGAAGCCGAACAGCAGCTTCAGCAGCAATTTGACCAGCTAGAAGCATTGGCCCAAGATCCTCAGCGCTTGCAGCAAATTGACGTCCAATTGCAAGAGGTCGATCGGGGCTTAGAAACCGGTCAATTCCAAGGCCGTCCGCTCAATCCACAAAACCGAGTTCGGCTTCAAGAAGTCAAAGCTCAGCTCCAAAACTTCAAGCTGTTGGCGGATGACCCTCAAGCTTTGGAGGCTAGATTGAATGAGCTGCGGACTCGTCTGGCAGATGCCCGAAGTGATCGCGAAGGACAAGCTAAGACCAATGCCTTTAAACAGGGACTTCGTACGGGACTCAATAGCTTAATGCTGGCTGTGGGGTATGCCGTTATTGGTTGGTTTGGTTTGAGAGCGGGGCGCCAGAAAAAGGCGAGTCAACCGCCAGCGCCAGAAGTCTAAGACAAAACAATACTGGCGGTTTGTTGGGACGTCGCGAGTTACGGCAAGGGGCACGAGATGCGCCGGTAGCTTCCGACTCATATGAATTTTCAGCTTCGTCTAACTCTCCGGCCGTTTGGCATTCACCGGGTTGTGACACCTTGGTGTATCGCGCCTTTGCCTGTCACAACTTGCCAGTATTGGAGATTACTCTCCACAATAGGATTAAGTTAAGTAACGAATCGCTCATCTTAACTGCCGATTTGGCGATCCGACGTTTACTCAAGTTTTAAAGCGTCGGCTTCGTCTCAATTCCCCCGTGTAGGAGACCTGTTCCGCTTGTGCTGAAACGCCTAAAGCAAGATTTAAAAAACGACTTGATCGCTGGGCTGCTGGTGGTCATCCCCTTAGCAACGACAATTTGGCTGACCTTTACGATTGCCACTTGGGCTGTTGAGTTATTGACCAGCATTCCCAAGCAGCTCAACCCGTTTGGCGATCTTGATCCTGTTTTAGGTAACTTGCTTTATCTGGTGGTTGGGCTAACCGCTCCGTTGCTGTTTATCTTGCTGATTGGCTTGATGGCCCGCAATATTGTTGGCAAGTGGCTGCTTGATTTTGGCGAAAAATTTCTCCAAGCGATTCCACTGGCAGGGTCAGTTTATAAGACGCTTAAACAAATTTTAGAGACGCTGTTAGGCGACTCCAAAAGCAAGTTTCGGCGGGTGGTGATGGTGGAATATCCCCGTAAAGGAATTTGGAGCCTGGGGTTTGTCACCGGAACGCTGAGTGAGTCCTTACAAGGGCATTTGGATACCCCAATGCTCAGTTTGTTCATTCCCACTACGCCGAATCCAACCTCAGGCTGGTATGCGATTGTGCCGGAGGATGAGGTTATTACTTTGCCGATTTCTATTGAAGATGCTTTCAAAGTTTTGATTTCTGGGGGAATTGTTCGTCCAGGAACGGCGTCTGCTGCATCCAAGGCTGCTCCGGTTTCTGTTTTAGGTGCCACAACTGAAGAGACCCGGAGTTCTGTGTCGCGAGAGAATAGCTCGACTTCGTTTAGGATGGCGTTGGGCGATCGGGATTTGGGTCCAGGGGAACCCGCTGAATCTTAAGTTCAATTTGACGTGGATTGAGCAACGAAAGCTCAGCGATCGCAAAGGGTCGGTGGGCTGGTAATTCCGTTCGGGCGTGTTCAGGTTTTTTCAAATTTAATGTTTCGACAAGCAGGTATTGGTTATGGTCTCTTCCCGATTGCAACCTCGACGAGTGGCGCGGGAGTTAGCGTTGTTGGCGCTGGGAACGCTGCGCTCCCGTGAAAAACAGCCTGATCTGTCCCTCGAAAAGCTTATTTCCACTGCGGTGGTCGCCCTCGCTGGTCAGGTGCATGAAGCGTTGGAAACCGCGAGCGATGAGCTTAAGCGTGGGCAAGAGCGCCTATTGATGAGTGATACTCGGGCTAGCAACATGACCAGTGCCCGGACCATGGTGCAAGAATCGATCTCTTTGACGCAAGATGCGATCAATCGTCTCGGAACGGCCCTGGAGTTGCCTGAGTTCATTCAGCTCACCAATCGGCAAGAGGTTCGCACCTATGCCGTCGAGATCCTGACGGTCGTGGATCGCCATGAAACTGAAATTGATGACTTACTGAATCGGTGTCTACTCAATTGGCGGACCCAGCGGCTGCCCCGCATTGATCGTGACTTGCTGCGGGTTGCGATCGCAGAAATGAATTATTTGGGTTTGAACGAACGGATTGCGATTAATGAAGCGGTGGAATTAGCCAAGCGTTATTCCGATGAGGAAGGCTATCGCTTTATCAACGGAGCTCTGCGTCGAGTGAGTAACCGACTCAAGTCCGCAGTTCAGGAATTAGGCGAGTCAGAAGAGACGCAGAGCAACCCACCGGCAGTCATCTCAACCAATAAGCCGACCTTGCCGGAAAAGCCGATTAAGCGCGAAAACCCGGTCTCAGAGAATGATTCGGTCCTGCCTTCGGTAGAATAAAGAGTCTATTGCGGCTTTTTTCATGGCTGGTAAATGCAGTTTTTACTGGCAATTTCAACTGGCTCTTTGTCTTAGCGCTTAGTCCCCCCGACGATGTGAGGCAAAACGGAAAAGCTGTTTTACTCAATGATTTTGTCCCTGCTGTTCATAAAAGACTATGTTTAACTGGTTTCGCCGCAAGTTTGATAAGACCCCGGAAAAACCAGCCTCGGAAACGCCACCGGAAGCGCCCGCTGATGTGCCGGACGTTGAATCAGCAGAGTCGGAGGCGGAGCCAGCGGCCGTCGAATCAGAACCGTCCCCGGATGCCGAATCTGAGTCAGCACAGGAGACAAGCGCTCAAACGGCAGCGGCTAGTCCTCAAGCCGAGGATTATCTGAACTGGGCGAAAAAGGCATTTGTCAATATTCAACAGCGCCAGCAAGAGCAAACCGCTTCAGCTGCTGACCCCGAGACCACTGAAGAAAGCCAGACTGATACGGCGGAGCCGGTTGCAGTCGAGACCCCGGCACAAGCAGAACCGGAAGTCGTGCCGGACCCTGAACCCGAAGCGGACTCTACACCAGACATTCCAACTGAACCGATTGACGGCATCGCGATTGCGGAGCCAGCGCCTCCTCAAGTCGAAACCATTGACGAGCCAACAATTTCTGAACCGGAGGAGACTCCATCTGCTTCGCCAGCTTCGGTTGCGCCGACTTCTGCTCCTATTGTCCCCGCAACACCCGAGCCAGTCCCCACAACCCCCGAACCTCCGCCCTCTAGTCAGCCAGCGTGGTTACAGCGCTCCGATCGTTTGGATGCGCTTAAGGAAACTGCCCTAGAGACTGCGCCGGAAGAGAAGTCAGAACTGCCCGAATTTGATGAGGATTTTGTGTGGTCAGCGCAGGTCCTCGCGGCGCAAGGTCGTTCCCCGGAAGAAATTGCGCTCGAAGAGATTAACTGGCTTAAAAAGCTCAGGCAGGGACTCGGTAAGACCCGCCGCAATCTGGTTAATGATCTAAAAGCGATTGTGGGTCAGGGCCCACTCAACCGAGATGCGATCGATGAGATTGAGGCGCTGCTATTGCAAGCTGATGTCGGAGTTGAAGCCACAGACTATGTGATTGAGACGCTGCAAACAAAAGTGCGGGATGATGCGCTTCCGCCGGAAGAGGCAATCGCGTATTTGAAATCTATTTTGCAGGAGATTTTGGATAAGCCCCTAAACGGTGGCAGCAACGAAGATTTTGTGCCGGAAAAGGCCGAGCTAAATATTTGGTTGTTAACCGGCGTGAATGGTGCGGGCAAAACCACCACCATTGGTAAGTTGGCACATATGGCGAAAGCGTCGGGGTATAACTCGTTGATTGTGGCGGCGGATACGTTCCGCGCGGCGGCGGTAGAGCAAGTCAAAATCTGGGGTGATCGGAGTGGCACGACCGTGATTGCCAATCCAGGACAAAATACGGACCCGGCTGCGGTGGTGTTCGATGGCATTAGCGCCGCGCTTTCACGAAATACAGAATTGTTGTTGGTTGATACGGCAGGGCGACTGCAAAATAAACAGAACTTGATGGACGAATTGGCAAAAATTCGCCGCATTATTGATAAAAAAGCGCCTCATGCCAAGGTTGAATCACTGCTCGTGTTGGATGCCACTTTGGGTCAAAATGGGTTACGCCAAGCGGAAGTGTTTGCCGGTGCCGCTCAATTAAGTGGGGTTGTTTTAACGAAGCTCGATGGGTCCGCGCGCGGGGGTGTGGCGTTGGCGGTTTCTAAACAGCTCGATTTGCCGATTCGCTTTATCGGCGCAGGTGAAGGGATTGATGATTTGCGACCGTTCTCAAGTTTTGAGTTTGTGGAAGCTTTGTTGAGCGGCGATTAAGATGTCTAGTTTGAGACAACGACTATCCGGTCCAATAAGCAATACTGGATTTCTATTGCCGCGCCACTATACTTGACTCTCACGTCTGGGTCTGCGATCGCAGAGATTTGTCTGCTTTGCCCACCGCACTGACAGGAATCTAAAAATTAAAAACAAGCAAAGCGCGACTACTTGTCTTTGCCACCTCCCAATGCGACTTGTGGGCACGGATATGCCGATTAATGTGAGAGTCCATCCAACTTCGCAAAAAGGTTATCTGCATTCTGGCTGGCAATCACTCGCTTGCAAAGAGAGGCGATTGCTATAATTCCTGTCTGTTGACAGCCACAAAAAGTGATCGCTTGTATTCAATGTCAATGATGGTCTTCGCAATCAAAGAATCTAATGTTTCAGCTGTATCGGACTGCCGCCCAAAGAATGAGGCTGCAATTTGCTAAGGTTGCCCTTAAACGCCGTTTAACAGCAAACCACAAAGAAAATAAAAAAATTATTCGTAAAGCAGTTTGGCAATTTTCAGCGAGAAAAGATTTCGGTAGTGCTGAAAGTTTATGCAAATATGCAAAAACCCTATCTAAGCACATAGATGTAGTCGCTGTTGATGACTGTATTAAGTTCTTAAAAAAAAGCGAGGGCATATATAAAAAGTCTTTGGAAGAACAGCATTGTAGCCCAAACATTATCCCTGCAGATTTAGTTCCAGTTAATCCTAGTATTGCTGCTTTTTTAGAAACAGAATTGTCATTTGGAAAGGTCAGCAAAAAGCTTTTAAAAAAACTAGGCTTTCGC